>NZ_JFWX01000065.1:0-14846 GCF_000588095.1 Acinetobacter sp. 1130196
CTTACATTCATTGTTTGATCCAAATCAGGAAATGTCTTTAAACGCTTTGCTATTTGCTGAGGAGACCATAAACAACGGATCGCTTCAACAATAAATTTCCAGAGGATTGAATCGATTTTGAGTTTTCTGTGACCACGTCTACGTCTAGCGAAGGTGTTATCAGAAGCATATCGAGCTTGATAAACGTCATTGATGCTATTTCTTTTAAGCTCACGATAGATCGTACTAGGATGTCTTTTAATGAGTTCAGCAAATTTTCTGGCTGAAAAGCCTTCTTTTCTTGACTCAAGCATTAATGCAGTACGATCTTCAAAGTTAAGATGATGGTATGACAATTTTATATACTCCATAAACCCTTTAAATTAATTAGGTGGTTTATGTCGCACTTCAAGTTTTACTCTGCCCTCCATAAACCCTTTAAATTAATTAGGTGGTTTATGTCGCACTTCAAGTTTTACTCTGCCTTGTTTATACTTTTGATTGTCTTTTTAAATAATATTTTTGATAAGCTAAAATATAAAAAATTATCGCAATTTAAATAATGGATCAAAAGTATAAAATAAATCTTAAGCTCATTTATTTTATACTTTAATTTAGATTTTCTAACTAATTTATTATTGCTAAATAAAGTTAACTTTAATTTGTCGTATTTAATCGAGATTCTTATCAAGATGAAACACTTTATTGAGCTGGTCAATAAATCTTTTAACACCTACAGATTCTGTATTTTTACGATAACTGACAAATAAATCTAAAGAAGGTAAATCCACATCTAAAGGGCGAACTACTGTATTTGATACACCTAGAGGTGCAACATAGGCTGGTAAAATCGTACAACCTAGACCTGACCCAATCGAATTAATATTGAGTAAAATACTATCGGCCTTTTGTACGATATTCAGATCAATACCATGAGTTTTAGTAAATTCTAAAATAGTATTGTGCAACGTATTCGATTGTTCGGCGGCAGGAATAATAAAATCTATACCGTGTAAAGCTTTTACAGGAATGCGTTCATATTTAGCCAAAGGATGGTTTCTAGGTAATAAAAAAATTAATGGTTCTGTTAAAACAAATTGGCTTTGGATTTCATCGGTTTCGGTATTATCACGTGTGAAGGTGATGTCGAGTTCACCTCTTTTTAATGCTTTGAGTTGTTCTGTATTATTTAAGCTTGATAGTTCAATGGTCAGGTCAGGATGCTGTAATCGTAGATTTGGAAGTACGTACGGGAAAATTTTCATTTCTGCAATGGGGACAAAACCAATACGTAATAATTGTTGTTTGGCCTTTGAGACTTGACGTGCCATCGCTACAGCTTTATCTGCTTGAGCAAGTGTTAAACGGGCATGTTCTAAAAATACTTCACCTTCTTCAGTTAACTCGACTTTACGTTTTGTACGGTTTAAAAGTCGTACACCGACATCTTCTTCTAAATCTTTAATTTGTTGGCTAAGGGAGGGTTGAGCAGTATAGAGTTTTAGAGCGGCCTTACTAAAATTTAATTCTTCAGCAACAGTGATGAAATATCGAAGATGGCGTAATTCCATAAGACTAATCCAAAAAATGTCTTACTATGATTTAAGTAAAGTATAAAGCATAAAACTATATAGCGTGAAGATGCTTTAGATATTTATAAAATAAATGAAAATTTATAAATCATTATTAAATTAATATGAAATTTTTCTTAATTATTAATTTATAAAATATATTAATTGCCGATTATTAACTGTTTTTTTAAATTTTCATAGGAAATTTTAATTTCTTTTTTAAAAATCACTTAAAGTTTTCTCATATTATGAAAAAATCTATTATTAATGCAGAGATTTAGGTGTTGATTTTTTTAACGAAAAATTTTGGAAAGTATTTTTATAGTAAATGTATCACTCTTATATTGCTCTATTTTTTTAGTTTATCAAGCATCGATAAAAGTTGATAAAATTAAGCAATTTAAAAGATTTATTGAATAACTAAGATAAAAGTAGGCAGAGTAAAACTTGAAGTGCGACATAAACCACCTAATTAATTTAAAGGGTTTATGGAGTATATAAAATTGTCATACCATCATCTTAACTTTGAAGATCGTACTGCATTAATGCTTGAGTCAAGAAAAGAAGGCTTTTCAGCCAGAAAATTTGCTGAACTTATTAAAAGACATCCTAGTACGATCTATCGTGAGCTTAAAAGAAATAGCATCAATGACGTTTATCAAGCTCGATATGCTTCTGATAACACTTTTGCTAGACGTAGACGTGGTCACAGAAAACTCAAAATCGATTCAATCCTCTGGAAATTTATTGTTGAAGCGATCCGTTGTTTATGGTCTCCTCAGCAAATAGCAAAGCGTTTAAAGACATTTCCTGATTTGGATCAAACAATGAATGTAAGCCATACAACGATTTATTCAACGATACGAGCATTACCCAAGGGTGAGTTGAAAAAAGACTTATTATCCTGTCTACGTCATGAAAATAAAAAGCGAAAAGCTAACGGTGAACCTAAAAAAGATTCTATATTACAGGATATTAAAACTATTCATGAGCGCCCAGCCGAAGTTCAAGAAAGAAAAATACCGGGTCATTGGGAAGCTGATTTAATTAAAGGTAAAGACAATAAAAGTTCGATAGCAACACTTATTGAACGAAATACACGGCTCTGTATCTTGGCAACATTACCTGATGCAAAGGCAGAATCAGTGCGCAAGGCTTTAACTGAAGCTCTGAAATATTTACCTGCAGAACTGCGTAAAACGTTGACCTATGACCGTGGACGCGAGATGGCAGAACATAAAATACTTGAAGAAGATTTAGGCATAGATGTATATTTCTGTGACCCACATTCACCCTGGCAAAAAGGCACATGCGAAAATATGAATGGTTTAATTAGGCAATATTTACCTAAAGGGATTGATTTAAATCAGGCAGATCAGCATTATTTAAATCAAGTTGCCATGTCACTGAATACTCGTCCTAGAAAAGCGTTAGATTGGCTTACACCATTAGAGAAATTTGCTCAGCTTGTTGATTATCATAAGACTTTTCAAACTGTCGCACCTCATGTTTGAATTCGCCCAATATATAAAACTTAATGTTAAATTAACCAAATAGTAAAAAAAATAGTTTTTACGGCATAAGGAGAGTCGAGTAAATGTTGGGACTATTAAAGCATTTGGGGCGTAGCGTAAAAAACCGACCTCACTTCTTTATTGCTTTATTCGTTGGCGTTATTGCCGGAATTCTATTGACTTGGTTCACCTCATGGAAATGGTCTACTATTTTATTAGTAAGCTGGAATGGGTCGATTGGCTTATATTTATTGAATGTTTTCAAACTTATGAAAAATGCTGATCACTCTCAAATGCAGCAGCAAGCTAAAAAACAAGATGAAAGCAAATGGGTCATTATGCTGATTGTTTTACTTGCAATTTCTATGTGTCTAGTTGCTATATTAGTACAGCTGTCTCAGCTTCCTTCTGACCATTATGCAAAATTAGGACATGTTGCTTTAGCTTTACTTACCATTGTTTCAGCATGGCTTTTTATGCACACCGTTTTCGCCTTGCACTATGCACATGACTTTTACATGGCTTTATCCAGAAATGAAGAAAGTGGTGGATTAGATTTTCCAGGGACCAAAAATCCAACATATCCTGATTTCTTATATTTTAGTTATATTATTGGTACTTCAGCACAAACAGCTGATGTATCGGTTACCACTAGGCATATGCGTTTGCTAAACTTATTTCATTTCGTTTTGGCATTTGGCTTTAACACGACTATTTTAGCAATTTGTATTAACGTCGCTGCGGGTTTTATTAGCAATTAAAGCTTTTGATTAAAAAACAAAAAGCCACCTTAAAAGGTGGCTCGAAGTAGCATAGGTTTACAATAATCCGCCCATACTGCTTTGTTTTAACTCTTCACGTTGTTTGATCGTTTCAACATAACGTGTAATGGTAGGGTGTGATTCAATCGTGTTCATTTTCAACTGCCATAACAACATCGCGCCCACGCTGACATCTGCTGCCGTAAACTGTTCACCACATAAGTATGGATTAGCCTCACTCAGCCCTTGAATCAAAGCTTGGTAAGCATCGTTGTAATCACCATAACTCACAAACATTTTTTGCTCAGGAGATACTTTTATTCCTAGAGCTTTATCAACGCCAGCAGCTTCCCAAGGACCTGCCATCATAAATAACCAACGATAGTACAAACCACGCTTTGGATCATTCAAGGCTGGTGCCAAGCCTTTGTCACTAAACTTGTCCGCAAGATATGCGCAAATTGCCCCTAACTCATAAATAACAACATCGCCATCTACCAATACAGGTACTTTTCCGAAAGGATTAATTTTTAAATATTCTGGTGACTTCATCTCGGTTCGGTATGCAACTTCAATACGTTCACATTCAACACCAAGCTCGACTAAAAGCCAGTCAATCACTACACCACGCGATTCTTTGTTAGTATAAAGTTTAAGGCTCATTTTTATGGCTCCTTGTTTATCGTGGTTCTAGTCTACAAATATCTTTTGTCAGTTTTTGTCAGTAGTCTGCGATTCTTGTGCCCACCACTGCTGGAAGAGTTGCTGCTTAAATGATGGATATAATTCTTGGGTTAAACTTAAGTGTTGAATACGATCCATTCTAAAATGTCGAAAGTCCTGCCTTAGTTCACACCATGCGGCCAACACAATTTTGTCATTAAAGTATCCCAAGGCAAAAGGCCACAAGGTTCGAACGCTACTTCGTTGTTGTTCATCATGATAATGCATTGTAATTTTGACTTGCTGCCGAATGGCTAAACGTACTTGTTCAACCTGATTTTTATCTACAGGCAGCCATGTGTTAAATGCTCTTAAGGTTGTTTGCTGTAATAAATATTGGCGATGTTCAGGCAGCACAGAATTTAATTTAGCTAAGATTGATGTAGAAGCCGATTGTAAAGATTGATCGGGTACACTCTTCAACCAATACAACGCCAGAAAAATAGCTTCAACTTCATTTTCATTGAGCGTCATTGGTGGCAATACTATGTCTTCTTTAAGCTGAAATCCTAAACCCGCTGATGCATCGATTCTCACACCTTGGGCTCGTAGACTATCAATATCGCGGTAAATACTACGAACACTAATTCCCATACGCTCAGCCAAGACTTGTGCAGTCACTGGATAACGGGATTCACGAAGTTGCTGTAAAAGATTTAATAAACGAATAGAACGGCTCATTTTTCTCGTCTTATTGTTATTGGACATACAATAAGAGGGAATAAATTCCCCCTTCTTATATCATTCTAAATTACGCTACATCTGCATTAGAGAGCTTTGCATACTCTCTTAAAAAGTTGTGCAGTTCAGGTACATCTTTAGCAATCGTTAAAGGCTGGAACTGTTGTAGAACTTCGATTGAATGCACACCATAGCCAACACCAATACGTGGCATACCTAAACGCTGTGCCATCTCAAGATCATAGCTACTATCACCAATCATTATGGCACGCTCGATGCTTACCCCTGTTACATTCAAAATTTCCTGCAACATGAGTGGATCTGGTTTTGAACGGGTTTCATTGGCTGCTCGAGTAACATCAAACAGATGAGTACTTTGAGTTTTTGCAATCACACGGTCTAACCCACGGCGGTTTTTACCTGTTGCTACCGCAAGTTTTAAACCTTGAGCTTTTAAGTCATGAAGTAACTCAGAAATACCTTCGAACCATGCATCATTTGTCGAGTTGGCAATATAGTGATCGCCATATGCTTTTAAAATCGATTCATGTAGCTCTGGTGTTTCCGGAAATAAAGTTTGCATCACTTCCGGTAAACCTAAACCGATAATACTTTTTGCGGCTTCATCCGTTAGCGTTAACTCATGCTGCTCGGCCGCATGCTGTAAACTTGCCACAATCTGACCAACAGAATTATATAAAGTACCATCCCAGTCAAAAATCACTAATTCGGTTTTCAGACTCATTTTGCTACTCTCAAAGCCTCTAATAACTGGGTCATGTCTTCTGGTAACGGTGCTTCAATCGTTGGATAACCCGGAATATCTAAACGCATGGCATGCAAACACAAACGGCGTGCTTCAGGCCCCGCATAAGCAGTGTTGTGACCATATTTATCGTCACCCAGCAAAGGATGTCCAATACTTAAACCATGTACACGAATTTGATGGGTACGACCTGATAAAGGCGAAGCATGAACCAGTGTGGCATTTTTAAAGCGCTCTGCAACCACCCATTCGGTTTTACTTGGCTTACCTTCTTTAGATACACGTACGCGACGCTCGCCATTTGCTAACTCATAGCGAAATAGAGGAGCATCAATGAGTTGTTTATCAAGACTTACCTGACCTTTTACAATAGCGGCATAGGTCTTACGAATTTTGTGTTCACGCAACATATCTTGTAGCAACTTTAAAGTGCTACGCTTTTTACTAATCATGACCAGACCAGAAGTGTCACGGTCAATACGATGAATCAGTTCTAAATATTTTTTACCTGTTGCCGCGCGTAGTGCCTCAATCAAACCATACGCCACGCCACTACCGCCATGTACGGCAATACCTGAAGGTTTATTTACAACTAATAGGCCTTCATCTTCGTAAACCACACGGCTTAATAAACCTTGAGCTACACTGTCGCTTACAGGAACAGCAGTTTCATCTTTTTGTTCATAGCGAATAGGCGCAACGCGAATCTGGTCCCCAATTGTAAGTTTGGTCTCGGCTTTAATACGTTTTTTATTCACGCGAACCTGACCTTCACGAATCAAACGATAAATTCGACTCTTTGGTACACCCTTCAAACGTGAAAACAGGAAATTATCGATTCGTTGTCCTGCTTGATGCTCATCCACCTCAAACCAAGTGACACTTTGCCATTGCTGTGTAGAATTCATACTAATATTTAAACCTGAAATTTTACGAAATTTGATTAATAAATGACCGATTAGCTTAGTTTTTTCACAAGAAATCTAAGCTTAGCCCATAGGCAGATGCTGCAAGGTTTGATATAGTCAGCGCACGGATACCACCGTAAGTGAACATCTAAAGGGAAATTTCCCTGATTGAAACCTCAATCAAAATGATGCTTTCATCACCAGCTCGGACAGGTCCTAAAGAATTATGCCGACGCCGAAGGCTTATTATATCGGCAAAATGACAAACTGTTGCGTTTAATTCAGTTTGTTCAAAAAAATATGTTACCAACTCTAGTTGGTTATGGAACGTAAACTGATACACATCAGACAAATCGATCCTTAATGTTGCCTTCAGGCTAAAGCGTTGATGCATTGGAACTGCCGAAAGCACCGATACGATGAGCATTCCGTATCAAACTTCCAATAAAGAAGTCACTTCGCGCCCAATGACAGTGAAAGTCATTAACCAATGCACCGCTCCCCCGCCAGTGAAGCAAAAGGGAATTCCGATTTAAAGGTTGAAGCAGTATTGCCTACATCACAGACGAGAATCGAAGCTAAGGCTAAATGTAGCCGGTAACAGATGACTCAGACCACAAGTATTTTGAGATCTGGGAAATGATCCGTCATGTTCGATGTTCGTTCAGAACCTTTAAGTTTGTTTGGTTTGTTTGTGTGAGTCACTATTAGGTGTCACACCCATGAAACGTATGTTGATTAATGCAACTCATGCCGAAGAAGTTCGCGTTGCACTTATCACTGGTAATCGTCTTTACGATTTTGATTTAGAGAATCGTACCCGAGAACAGAAAAAATCCAATATCTATAAAGGCCATGTCACCCGCGTAGAACCTTCATTAGAAGCTGTTTTTGTTGAATACGGCGCAGGTCGTCAAGGCTTCTTATCTATGCGTGAAATTGCGAACAGCTATTTTCAGGCAGACCCACGTCAAACTTCAAACATTCGTGAACTTATTACTGAAGGCACAGAGCTTTTAGTTCAGGTTGAAAAAGAAGAACGTGGTAATAAAGGTGCAGCCCTTTCTACTTTTATTTCTCTTGCAGGCCGTTATTTGGTTCTTATGCCAAACAACCCGAAAGGTGGTGGTATTAGCCGTCAAATTTCAGGTTCAGTGCGTGAAGAGTTAAAAGAAATTTTAGCGTCTTTAAATGTACCTCGTGGTATGAGCGTTATTGTACGTACCGCTGGTATTGGCCGTACTCAAGAAGAATTACAACTCGACTTACAACACTTGCTTGACCTTTGGGCACAAATTCAAAGTACAGCAAGCTCAGGCCCTTCTCCGATGCTTGTTCATCAGGAAGCTGGCGTTGTAACACGTGCGATTCGTGATTACTTACGTGATGACGTTGCTGAAATCTTAATTGATAGTGAACAGGCTTATAACGAAGCATATAACTTTGTTAAAGCAGTAATGCCACGTCAATTAGACAAATTAAAAACTTATACTTTAAACGAGCCATTATTCGCTCATTTTGGTATTGAAAGCCAAATTCAAACTGCTTACGAACGTGAAGTAAAACTTCCTTCTGGCGGTTCAATCGTAATTGACCAGACTGAAGCTTTAGTTTCAATCGACATTAACTCTGCGAAATCAACTCGCGGACATGACGTTGAAGAAACTGCACTGAATACAAACCTTGAAGCAGCAGAAGAAATTGCTCGTCAACTTCGTCTTCGTGACATTGGCGGTTTAGTTGTGATCGACTTCATCGATATGACTAAAGAACGCAATCAACGTATGGTTGAAGCAAAACTTCGTGAAGCAACCCAAAGCGATCGTGCCCGTATTCAGTTCGGTCAGTTGTCTCGTTTTGGCTTAATGGAAATGAGCCGTCAACGCTTACGTCCATCGCTTGAAGAAGCAACAGGTTATGTATGCCCTCGCTGTCATGGTACAGGCATGGTTCGTGACTTACGTTCACTTTCTCTTTCAATCATGCGTAAAGTTGAAGAGATTGCTCTTCGTGAACGTCATGGTGAAGTTCAGGTTGAAGTTCCAGTTGAAATTGCAGCCTTCTTGCTTAATGAAAAACGCCATAGTTTGGTGTATTTAGAGCAAACTTCTGGTGTACGTGTAACTGTATTACCTCACCCGCACTTAGAAACTCCACATTACGAAATTGCTTATAACCCAGATGGTTTTGCTCCATCTAGCTATGAACGTACTGAAGCAACTCGCTCTAGTGAGAAAGAGTTAGGTTATGAGTCTTCTGAATGGCATTTAGAAGAAGCAGATCATGCTCATGTAACAGCTCCTGCTTCAAAAAATGGTTCTGCTCAGAAAAAGACAAGCCATACAACTCAACCTGTAGTACAGCAACCTGCAGCTCAAAAAGCAGCAAGCCCTTGTGCATGGTTAGAAAACTTATTTGTTCAAAAACAAGCGCAAACTGTTGATCAATCTCGTTCAGCACAAAACGCTGCTGCTGCGATTGAGCAAATGGTAAATACGGGTGCTGTTAGCCGTGGTCAGTTCGGTCAAGTAGCCGTACCGGCTGTTGCAGAAGTTGCGCCAGTTCAAACAAATAACGCTTATATTTCACAGTCACCTGTGAAACAAGAAGTTCGTGAACATGTTGAAAAAGATGATAAATCTCAGCAACAACGTCAGAACAACAAAAAGCGTAAACATAAAGAGCAACGTGAGCAGCATCACCAATCTCATGAACAGCAACATCAAGTGCATGAAGAAGTGGTTCAGTTGTCACGCCAAGAGCAACGTGAGTTAAAACGTCAGCAAAAACGTCAACAACAGCAAGATCAGCAACATCAAAATAATGATGTACAACAAACTGAAAATGTTGTTCCACGTCGTGATCGCAATAATCAACAGCGTCCGAACCGTCCAAATCGCCACCGCGATCCAAGCGTATTAAATGAAAATCAAAATACGCCGGCACCAGTTGTTGTTGATGAAAAACAAGTTAAAGTTGATGTGATTGATGCACCTAAGCATGATGTCATGAACACTGCTTTAATTATTAATGTTGATCAAGGTCAAAGCGAGATTGTGGCGCTTACACCTGAACGCCAAGTTGAGCGTGTTGAGCCTACTCCTGCTGAAGTTGCTCCAGAGTCAACACCAGCTCCTGTTGCAGAAGAGAAAGCAGTTGTTGCTGAAGCAAAAAATGAAGCTCAGCCAACTGAACAAGCTGCTCAGCCACAAATCCAACGTGCTAGCAATGACCCACGTATGCGTCGTCGTCAGCAACGTGAGGCTAAACAAGCCAAAGCTGCTGCGCCATCTATTGCGCCATCGCAAATACCAACTTTGGCACAACACACGATTGGTAGCTTAATTCGTCATGTATATGGCGAAGACTGTACCGTATTGATTGAACAATTTGGTTTAGTACCAACGTTTAATCGTGCATTGCAAAAGTTTGCAGAACAGTATGCAAGTACTTTAGTGGTTGAAGTAACTTCTGAAACAGAAGAGAAAAAGCCTGTAACTCGTGATGCAGAACTTCCAAGCCATAAACCGGCTGAAGAAGCAGAACCAGCACCAGTACTTCCACTTACTCCATCGCAAGCACCGACTCCACGTGTTGCAAATGACCCGCGTGAACGTCGCCGTTTAGCAAAATTAGCTGCGGAGCAAGCATTTGAGCAAGTGAAACAACAACATTCTGCTCAAGAAGAAGTTGTAACTCCTGCTCCTGTAGCAGAAGAAACTGTTGCTACTGCACCAGCTGAAACACAAGCTACTGCTGAACCAGAACAGCAACCGCTTGAACTTAATCAGTCAACTGAAGTTGCACAGCCTGAAGCTGCTCCTGTAGAAGAAAAAACTACAGAAACAGTAGCTGAAGCTCCTGTAGCAAAAGAACCTGCGCCATCAAAAGCAACAAGCAAAGCGAAAGTAGCTCCTGAAGAAACAGCGGCTCCGACTGAAGCGGCAGCTGATGCTGAAACAGAAGACGCTAAAGCCGACAAGGATAAACCAAGTCGTCCTCGCCGTCCTCGTGGCCGTCCGCCAAAAAAAGCTAATCCTGTAGCTGAGTAAGCCATTTGCTCAATTGCAGCTAATTTAAACAAACCTAGTCATTTCGATGACTAGGTTTTTTTTGTTATTTTTAACCAATTAGGTTGATTGCACTAGAAGAAAAGTTTTAAAAGCATGGTGAACCATGAAAACTATTGGACTTTTTGCCCCACAACCTTTTTTGGATTGATCGAAAAATAAATAGGATTGATATGAGCCAGACAACACAGACCGATATCATTACGCTTGGTGATGTTGCCACAAGACTTCCTAGCTTCATTCCCAAAGTACCCCATATCCTAAATGGTCTTAGACAGGCTTATTTAAGAACATCACATACTCCAACAGGTTTGGGTATTGCTTTTGAAAAAGCTGTTAAGCGAAATCCTAAAGGCGCGGCATTATTATTTGAAGATCAAAGTTATTCTTATGAAGCTTTAAATGAATGGGCAAACCAGATTTCCCATTACTATCTCTCCTTGGGAGCGCATAAGGGTGACGTCATTGCTGTAATGATTGAAAACCGCTCTGAGCTAATCGCAACAATTATTGGTTTAGCCAAGATTGGAGTCACGATTGCGCTTGTGAATACATCACAAGTCGGTAAGGTTCTTGCTCATAGCATCAATCTGGTAAAGCCAATTGCTGTTATTGCGGGTGAAGAAGTTCGTGCTGCTATTGACGAAATTCGTCAGGATTTAAATGTTCCTAAAGATCGTTTCCACTGGTTCGCAGATCAGGCAACCCGTCAAAATTCGGGTACAGCACCTCAAGGTTATATCAATCTAGCTGACCAAATTGATCAATTTCCAAAATTTAACCCATCCACTACCCATTCTGTGACTGGTAATGATGGCCTGTTTTATATTTACACCTCTGGTACAACAGGTTTACCAAAGGCAGTTATTTTCAAACACAGTCGCTGGACATTAGCGTATGGTACTTATGGCCATATCTTAAACTTAGGACCAGATGACGTTATGTACGTAACCTTACCGCTTTACCATGCAACAGGTGTGGTGGTTTGCTGGTGTGGTGTAATTGCTGGAAGTGCAACCCTTGCAATTCGTCGTAAATATTCGACTAGCGCATTCTGGAAAGACGTTCAAAAATTTAATGCATCTGCTATTGGTTATGTCGGTGAACTTTGTCGCTACTTAATGGATGCTCCTGTTACGGAACTTGACCGTAACCATCGTGTCACAAAAATGATCGGTAACGGCATGCGCCCAAATATCTGGGACAAGTTCAAACAACGTTTCGGTGTTAAAGAAGTGCTTGAGCTTTATGCATCGAGCGAAGGTAACGTTGGATTTAGCAACATTTTCAACTTTGACAACACAGTTGGCTTCTCTCCTACACCATATGCCATTGTTCAGTTCGATAAAGAAAAAAATGAACCAATCCGCGATAAAAACGGCTGGTGCCAAAAAGTAAAAGCAGGTGAAGTTGGCCTACTCATTGGGAAAATTACTAGCCGTTCTCCATTTGATGGTTACACCGACCCTGAAAAGAACAAGTCTGTGATCTGGAAAGATGTTTTCAAAAAAGGTGACTCTTATTTCAACACCGGTGATTTAGTTCGTGACATCGGTTTCCGACATGCACAGTTTGTGGACCGTCTAGGCGACACTTTCCGCTGGAAAGGTGAAAACGTATCGACCACTGAAGTGGAAAACATGGTATGTGAATACGAAAAAATCGCTGAAGCTGTTGTTTATGGTGTAGAAATTCCAAATACCAATGGCCGTGCTGGTATGGCAGCCATCACGCTGGCAGATGGCGAAGAGCTAAATGATGCAGATTTAACCGAAATGGTATCTGTATTTAAGAAGTGTTTGCCTGCTTATGCTGTACCGGTGTTTTTACGTGTACAAAAAAAGGTCGAAACAACAGGTACTTTTAAATATCAGAAGAATAAACTGAAAGAAGATGCGTTTAATCCGAGCAAAACTTCTGAACGTTTACTCGCTTTATTGCCTGGTGCAAGCAGTTACTGTGACATCACAACTGAAATTTTTGACAACATTCAGGCATATAAATACCGTTTTTAGTTCATTTTTTAGCTAAACAAGAGGAAATCGTGCTTTTTATAGGCAATCATGCAAATGTTTTTAAATTTCCTCTTGTGTTAGTTGAATAACTTGCTAAAATACGCGACATCAAAACGATACGGGTCGTTAGCTCAGTTGGTAGAGCAGCGGACTTTTAATCCGTTGGTCCCGCGTTCGAGTCGCGGACGACCCACCACTTATCTGTTTTGAACCTATTTGGGTCGTTAGCTCAGTTGGTAGAGCAGCGGACTTTTAATCCGTTGGTCCCGCGTTCGAGTCGCGGACGACCCACCACTTATCTGTTTTGAACCTATTTGGGTCGTTAGCTCAGTTGGTAGAGCAGCGGACTTTTAATCCGTTGGTCCCGCGTTCGAGTCGCGGACGACCCACCAAATTCTAAAAAGCCTCTCACAATTTGAGAGGCTTTTTTTATTGTTATCTTATTTTCTTTTTATGACTAAAAGATGACGATACATTTTCGATTTAAAACCTCTCCCACCCAATTCATAAAAACTTCTAATCGTTTCGGAATATAAGTCCTGTTGGGATACAAAATATTAAGTGGAAGTGACGGTGCACTATAAGCACTCAGGACCTCAACCAAGATTCCCTGCTCAATTTTATCTTGAACATCATAGTAAGGAACTTGAATAATCCCTAAACCTGCACAGGCCGCAGCACTATAAGCTTCCGTATTATTTACACTTAAAGCACTATTCATCATCACGCTTCCTCCTTGATATACAAACTCACCCTGCTTTTCACCTACGGCTCCCGCATAGTTAATTAGTTTGTGCTGAGATAGATCTTCTAATTGTTCAGGCATACCGTACTGTTCTAAATAGCCTCTACTTGCACAATTCACCATGACCAAATGGCCAATAAATCTTGCAATTAAACTACTGCTATCTAGTTCACCTACCCGAACAACACAGTCAATTCCCTTTTCAATTAAGTCAGTCATGTCATCAGAACTATGAAGCTGCAAATGTATATCTGGATAGCGATGATAAAAATCTGACAGTTCAGGAATAATTACTTGATGCACAATCCGACTGGGCATCGAAATTTTTAATGTACCTCGGTAATGCTGTTTTTGGGTCTGAATGAGTTGTTCTAATTGTTCATAGTCCAATAAAAGATTTTGGCATTCTGGCAATATTCGCTGTCCATCTTGCGTAAGACTGACTTTACGTGTAGTTCGATGAAATAAGCGTACGCCATAGTGAGTCTCAAGCTGTTGAATAGCACTCGTTACTGTTGAGCGCGGTAAATCGAGTCGATGTGCAACCTCACTAAAGCTTTGTCGTTTAGCGACTTCTGTAAAAATAAAAAATTGCTGTAAACGATCCATTTAATTGTTCGTTTTTTCTGAATAGTTAAACCAAACTAACACAATTGATCAAAAATTACCGCCAATCTAGACTAAAAATACATTAAAACAAGTCATCATAGGAACAATCATCATGACAACTCATAGCCTCAAAGATAAAGTTGTATTGATTACTGGCGGTGCTAAAAACCTCGGCGGACTCATTAGCCGAAAATTTGCAGAACAAGGAGCAAAACTCGCAATTCACTATAATAGTTCAGAAACTCAAGTAGATGCCGAGCAAACACTCGCAGACGTAAAAGCCTTGGGTGCAGATGCAATTCTAATTCAGTCAGATCTAACAGATATCGATAACATCGAGAAGCTATTCTTAGACACTAAGCAGCATTTTGGTGGAATAGATATTGCGATTAATACAGTTGGAAAGGTCTTAAAGAAGTCATTTTTAGAAACGACAGAACAAGAGTTTGATAGCATGAGTGATATCAACTCAAAAATTGCCTATTTCTTTATTCAATCGGCGGG
>NZ_JFWX01000066.1:0-14285 GCF_000588095.1 Acinetobacter sp. 1130196
CCAGATGAAGAAGCCTACACCTAAAATCTATCGTACAACCAATTGGTCCTCGTATAACCAAGCTTTAATCAAGCGAGGAAATATTTCAATCTGGTTTGATCCTAAGACGCAATGGTATGCACAACCACAAGGCAAGCAAGGACGAAATCAAACTTATTCCGATACAGCGATTCAATGCTGTTTAATGATCAAATCTCTATTCCGTCTTTCTTTACGTATGGTTACTGGCTTTGTTCAAAGCCTGATTAAACTCTGTGGCTTGAATTGGACAGCACCAGATTACTCCACCCTTTGTAGACGACAAAAGCATATTGATATTGCGATAAGCTATCAGAAAAGTCATGATGGGTTACACCTACTTGTCGACTCTACGGGTTTAAAGTTTTTAGGTGAAGGCGAATGGAAGCGTAAAAAACATCAGCCTGAATACCGTCGGCAATGGCGTAAACTGCATATTGGTATAGATGCTGAAACACTGCAAATACGTGCCGTTCAGCTTACTACAAATAATGTCAGTGATTCACAAGTACTAGGTGATTTACTGGATCAAATTCCACTAGATGAGCGAATAGATTCTGTCTATACCGATGGCGCGTACGACACGAAGTGCTGCAGAAAAGTGATTTCAGATCGTCAAGCACATGCAGTAATTCCACCCAGAAAGAATGCCAAGCCCTGGAAAGATTCTAAAATAAGTTCAATAGAACGAAATGAGTTACTTCAAACGGTTAAACATTTAGGCAGAACCCTATGGAAAAAATGGTCGGGTTATCACCGTCGTAGTTTGGTGGAAACCAAGATGCATTGCATCAAATTATTAGGTGATAGGCTGACGGCAAGACATTTTCAAAGTCAGGTCAATGAAATTCATGCGCGTGTGGCAGTTCTGAATAGATTTACGGAATTAGGTAGACCTCGCACCCAAGTTGTGTCTTAAATTTGAATGGATTGGGGAGAACTCAGCTTTTGAATGTTTATGCAACAAAGCCATTCAATATTGATAACTTATTTAACAAGAAATATTGGCGTGATGTAGGGGCATTTATGGGGGATGACTATCTGTTCTTAGGTAATCCTCGCACAGCTCAATTTTCTACAACTTTTAGCTTTTAAAAGTTACAGGACAAATAAAAAAGGAGCTTTAAAAGCTCCTTTTTTATTTTAAGAATTAAGCCGACATTTTTGGTTTAACCATATTATTAATCGACAAGATATCATCAAGCACTTGTGCTGATAATAAACCTTCATTCTGAACTAGAGCCAATACACTTTGCCCAGTTTCATTTGCTGTTTTAGCAATACGAGTTGTAGTTTCATAACCTAGGTATGGGTTAAGTGCAGTCACAATACCAATTGAGTTTTCAACTAAAGCTTTACAGTGCTCAGGGTTGGCCGTAATCGTATCAATACATTTACTTTGGAACATTGCCATTGCTTTACCAAGTAAGTCCATCGATTCAAATAGTTTGAATGCAATAAGTGGTTCCATTGCATTTAACTGTAATTGACCAGCTTCAGCAGCTAAAGTTACAGCCAAATCATTTGCAATAATCTGGAAGCAAGTAAGGTTCATTGCTTCTGGAATAACTGGGTTTACTTTACCCGGCATAATCGAGCTACCCGGTTGACGTGCTTCTAAGTTAATTTCATTAATGCCGGTGCGTGGACCACTTGAAAGTAAACGCAAGTCATTGGCAATTTTTGAAAGTTTAGTTGCAGTACGTTTTAATAAACCAGATAAAAGAACAAAGTCACCCATGTCTGAAGTTGCTTCGATTAGATCTGGAGCTGACTTAATTTTCTTACCAGAAATTTTTCCAAGTGCTTGAATCGCGAGTTCACGGTAACTATATTCAGTGGTAATTCCTGTACCAATCGCTGTACCGCCAAGGTTCATATAAGCTAAAACATTTGGAATAAGCGTATTAATTTGCTCAAGGTCTTTTTGTAGAGTTACCGCAAAAGCACCAAACTCTTGACCTAATGTCATAGGCACGGCATCTTGTAACTGAGTACGTCCCATTTTTAAAATGTGTGCAAACTCTTGAGACTTATTTAGGAAGCTAAGAATCAAATTGTTAAATGGAAGATTTAACTCATCTAGGCTAAGTAACAAACCTAAACGGATTGCAGTAGGGTATACGTCATTTGTTGACTGTGACATGTTAATGTCGTTATTTGGATGTAAGTACTGATATTGACCTTTAGAATGTCCCATATATTCTAAAGCAACGTTTGCCAATACTTCATTTGCATTCATATTGGTTGAAGTACCAGCACCGCCTTGCATCATGTCGATTGGGAACTGGTCATGGAAGTTTCCACGAATAAGCTGATTACAGCTATATTCGATCGCTTCAAATTTAGTTTGATCTAAGTTTTTAAGATTATAGTTTGCTTCAGCACAGGCAAGTTTAACCATAGCTAATGCTTTAATTAAGTTAGGGAAATTTCCAACTTTGCTATTTGTTAAGTTGAAATTTTCTAAAGCACGTAATGTTTGAACTCCGTAATAATGATCATTGTTGATTTCTCTATGACCAATAAGATCCTTCTCAATACGGGTAGTAATATCTGCGTTCATCATTAAACTTCGATTCATTAAAGATGATTCATCTTAGAATTCGAAATGCTTCACTTCTAATGCATTTATTAAAGTAATTATGCATTTTTTGCATATCAAAAACTGAATTACGATAAAATGAATATTGAATAGTTGATGAGCCTTGGAAGCTATATATCTTACAAAATTTAATATATTCAATTGCTTGTATAATTTCTTTAGAGTGAGTTGCTCAACAAGAATTAAGTAAATTAAAAAATTTGAAGCGAACTAAATAATGTTTTTTATTCAGGAACGTTATTAAATTATTTGAATTTTCATGTGAAAATTAATTTATATAAAGAAATAATGAGTTTTGTTTAATAAATTTTAATAAAATTGTGATGCATTTCACATAAAAATACTTATAATACAGAAAATTTTGATTTATTAAGTTTATGTTAAAAGTAATTGGTGCCTTACTAATATTGGGAAGTTTTACTTGCTATCTCCTTATAGGAAATGAAGAAAAAACTGAAACCAAAAGTTCACACATGCTTAAAGAAGCTGAGCAATCGATTAAGAATGCTGAGTTATCTATTCAAAAAGCAAAACAAAATATCCCTACTGCATCGTATAAGTAATTGAGGTAATGAAGATTATTGTCTATTAAATAATCTTTTGACTGAAATTTTATTAAGATGTCAGCGCTGTAAAGAGACAAATGCATGAGAATGAAGTTTATTGCATATGACCCTAACTCTGGTGAAAAACTAAGCTTGAAAGAGCATATTCATCACATGGATAAATACACAACTTATGTTTTTTTTAGTGATGAAAAAGACAATATGGTATTTAACCCACAGAAAAAACAGATATTTGAAATCAGCCAATATACCTCAAACATGATGGTTGAAATTTCAAGAAAGTTATACTACTTAATTGGTGAATATTAGTTCATTTTCTATAGATCATTATGTGGATGAATTATCGCTCTTACTGATGAATTAATGCACTCCCTGTCAGTCTATAGATACTTTAGTATAATAGTCGGGATTATCTTATTAATTTATACTTACCTTAAATATTGTATGAAATACAATTAATTATTAATACTGCTTAAATCCTGAAATGAGGTAAGGTAATCATTTACTTATCAATTATTACCTTACCAAATTATAGTAAGAGTAAATAATAATTCTCTTTTTTGATGATTAGATGAAGTGAGAAAGAGTCTAAAACTAGATTTTTAGATACTTTTTATAGTGGAATAGTGTATTAATTTAAGATTCTTAAAATTCAATCAATAACTTAGAGATTGGTTATTGAAACAGTTTACAGTCCGCATTCTTCCCCAAGGTGCGGACTTTTTTTATCATTAAAATGTACGAATAGAATTTCGTGCTTATTTCTAAAAGTTATCTTGTTAAGATCACTTATTTAATTTTATGATGGGTTTTTATCAATTGATTTAAATAATTTTTTTAGCTGAACTGTACTTATGTTCATCTCTTGTCTTGTGAAAACAAAACCTATTATTTTCTTATCTTCTTTTCTATGTCAAAATTATTAAATACTTAATTTTATAGATTGGCTTTGTCCTTTCACTTCTCGCATTTTTGCAGGTACTCCCTATGTTTTATCATTCTTTCTCATCCCTAAATTTATTTATGCTTCTTCCCAAAAATATCAATTAATAAAATTACAAATCTAAAAGGGAATAGATAAGATGAATTTAGAAGTCCGTTGGGTAGAGGATCTCCTCACATTAGAACGTGAACGTTCGATTTCGAAAGCAGCCGAGAAAAGATTTATTAGCCAGTCTGCATTTACTCGAAGAATTCAACAAATTGAAGAAATGATTGGTGCTGAAGTCATTATTAGGAACAACAAAAACAACATCGAATTTACAGATATTGGCCGAATTTTATTAGTGATGTCTAAGAATATTGAAAAACAGGTAGAGGAGACCGCAAAACTTATTAAAAATATTAAGAATGAGACTGAATCTACCATTCGTTTCTGTGTGGTTCACTCATTAGCTTCAGGTTTTTTAACAACATTTTTAAAGAAATTTCCTACTCTTATTCGTGATTTAAAAATTGAAATTGTCGCAACGAATAGTGGAGAAGGCCTATCTTTGTTAAAAGAAGGCGCCTGTGATTTCATGATTTGCTATGCAGATAAAAGCAATATTAGAAAAGTTGGAGATGATATTTTAAGTGGTATTAAAATTGCTGAAACGGTCATTGTACCGGTTTCTGCAACTGAACCCGACCATAGCCCAAAACATACAATACAAAGTAACTTTGCTCTACTAGCGTATAGTAAACACGCATACTTAAGAAAATTAGTGGACCAACTTATTGAAGGTAAGCTCGTATATAAAACGTTATATGAAACTGATAATGCCACCAATTTAAAAGAGCTGGTTTTACAAGGTCTAGGGGTTGCTTGGATTCCGAAAATTAATGTTGAAGAAGACCTTGCAGCTGGGAAATTGGTTATTTTAGATCAGCAAGAATATTGCCTTGCTCAAGATATTTATATTTTCAAAAATAATTTGAGTGATAATAAATCGGTACAACAAATATGGAATGGTTTTAAAGCCCAGCAAGAACTATAACGCATACTCATTCAAAGGGTGAAGTACACGATATTTATATATAAATTAAGCAAATAAGTAGATTATGCTTGGGTCTTTATGATGAAAGGCATGATAAAGCATTGCCCCTCGTCTGAATTCTTTGCTAATTTAGAGTAAAATTCAATAAGTCAAAAGTAGGGTAGAAGAATTTTTCTATCATTTATAACTGCTTTTGAACTTATTTCAATGGATTATTAAGTCCAAGCGGAGACAATTTTGTTTGATCTAGACAGTAGATTATTAAATATTTTTTATCATATTTATCGGTTCAAAAGTGTTTCAATGGCTGCAGATGCTATTGGTCTAACACAGCCGAGTGTAAGTAACGGTCTAAACAAAATTCGTCAACATTTTAATGATCCTTTGTTTATTCGAGTCGGCAATGAAATGATTCCGACCGAACTGGCAAAGCAGATTTTTCCTCTGATTAGTGAAGTTATTGATAAAGTTGAAAGTATTAATAACTTTAATGTGAACTTTGATCCATTGACATCAGACCAGCTGTTTACGATTGCAATGACTGATGTGTCACATTTGGTTTTACTGCCTCAGTTAACCAACTATTTAAAAGAAAAAGCACCTCTCATCCGTTTAAATATTAGACCTATTACGCCAGAAACCAGCTATCAAATGGCAAATGGTGAAATTGATTTGGCGATAGGTTTCTTACCACAATTAGAAGAAGGTTTTTATCAGCAGAAGTTTTTTCGTCAACACTATGTTGTGATTAGCTCAAAAAGCCATCCGCGTTTAGATCCAAATAATTTTACTTTAGAAGATTATATGCGCGAATATCATATCGATATTGATGCAGGTATCGGGCATTATCACATTAAAAATGAACTACAAAATAAAGGGTTGGATCGAAATATTTTAATTCGTTTACCAAGTTACTTAGGTGTAGGTCTAGTCGTTCAGGAAACAGATGCGATTGCCACTGTTCCATATTATTTAAGCCAAGTTTTATTGGTTAGAGAGAACTTACAAATTTTACCTGCACCGCTTGATTTTCCAACTTATGACGTTAAGCAACATTGGCATATGTCTTGTCACCATAAGAGTAGCCATAAATGGTTCCGTCAAACTTGTTATGAGCTATTTAAAACAGCTTAGGAATTTTACTTATAAAAAAGAAGATGTAAGAAAATCCTTACACCTTCTTATAATTTTGAATTAAATTTCAATCGCAACGGCCGTTGCTTCACCACCACCAATACATAGAGCCGCAACGCCTTTCTTTTTACCTAAGCGTTTTAGTGCATAAATAAGAGAAAGGATAATTCTTGAACCCGTAGCGCCAATTGGATGGCCTAATGCACATGCACCACCATGGATGTTCACTTTAGCTTCATCAATACCTAGTTCATGAATTGGTGCCATTGCCACCATTGCAAAAGCTTCATTAATTTCCCAAGCATCTACTTCATCAACAGACCAACCAGCACGCTCAAGTACTTTCTGAATTGCACTAATTGGAGCAATTGTGAATTCGCTTGGATGCTGAGAGTGCGTCGAAGTTGCCACAATTTTTGCTAAGGTATTTAACCCATGGCTTTGAGCATATTCTTCAGTGGTTAGTACTAATGCAGCAGCACCATCAGAAATCGAGCTTGAGTTAGCGGCTGTAATTGTACCGTCCTTGCTAAAAGCAGGGCGTAAAGTTGGAATTTTCTCAAGATTTGCTTTTAATGGTTGCTCATCTTGATCAACAACTTCAACACCTTTGCGGGTTTTTACTTCAACAGGAACAATCTCTTCTTTGAAATAACCTTCCGTAATCGCAGTTTGCGCTTTTTTAAGTGAAGAAATTGCAAAGTCATCCATTTGCTCACGGGTAAAGCCTTTGGTGTTTGCCATGTCTTGCGCAAAAGAACCCATTAAACGACCTGTTTCTGCATCTTCAAGGCCATCTAAAAACATATGGTCCTTAATTTCACCGTGTCCCATACGATAACCACCGCGAGCTTTAGGCAAAATATAAGGTGCATTTGTCATAGATTCCATGCCGCCAGCCACAATAATATTGGCACTGCCTGCTTTTAAGGTATCTGATGCCATTAACACCGCTTTCATTGCAGAGCCGCAAAGTTTATTAATGGTCACAGCTCCGACATGATCAGGCACACCAGCTTTACGCATGGCTTGACGAGCAGGACCTTGACCAATACCAGCACTAAGTACGCAACCGAAAATCACTTCATCTACTTGTTCAGGTTTAACACCTGCACGTTGGATCGATTCACGGATGACAGCAGCGCCAAGTTCTGGAGCAGTTAGAGAAGATAAACTACCCTGAAAACCACCCATTGCAGTACGGCTACCTGAAACTATAACAATTGAACTCATCTTAATATCTCTTATTGGTTTATTTGCTAAATTTGCCTTTAGCCTAAACTAAAGGCGCCACTAAATTAAAAAGTTGGAGGGGTATAGCTGAGCGTTCTACCAAAGAACCACAGCAAGAATAAAACTAAAGGAAAATGCACAACGAGCTGAGTCACTGTAAAACCAATCACATCTTTTGCTTTTAGTTTTAAAATGCCTAACATTGGAAGCATAAAAAATGGATTGATTAAGTTTGGTAAAGCTTCGGCTGCATTATAAATTTGTACAGACCAGCCCAAATGAACCTTTAAATCATTTGCTGCTTGCATAACATATGGGGCTTCAATAATCCATTTTCCACCACCTGACGGTACAAAGAATCCAAGTACCGCAGAGTAAACTCCCATTACAATCGCAAAGGTTTCTTTTGATGCGATTGAAACGAAAAACTCGGCAATATAATGTGACAGCGATAAGTCTTGGCTATTTAAAGCTTGGGTCATAATAAATGCAATACTTCCGTAAAGTGGAAACTGAATTAAAATTCCTGATACGGCTGGAACTGCTTTTGCGACAGCATTTAAGAAGTTTCGTGGTGTGCCATGTAAAGCTAAACCAAGCATTAAAAACACAAAGTTGTATGTATTTAAGCTTGAAATCGCAATAATTGGATTACTTTTTGAAAATTCAAAAAACATCCAGATTAAGCCTAAAGCCACCACAATAATCGTTAAAATAGGTGAGTTTTCTAACCAGTCGCCTGGGCGTGTCGATTTTTCCTCATGTGGTTTGTCTTCTTCAAACTGCACATCAAAACTATCAATTGTTTTAACATTATTACCTTTTGGAGCTGACCAGTAAGCAATTGCAATTGAAACAATCACCAAAATAATGGTCATAGCAATTGATTGCCAAAGGAAAATAGTTTCGGTAAATGGAATAACACCAGTCAGGTTATAAATTGACTCAGGTAAACTGGTTTTATTGGCTTGAAGCTGTGCTGCTGATGAACTAATTCCAAGCGCCCAAGTTGCTCCCATACCAATGATTGCGGCTGCCGCAGCAGCACGATAATCCATATTCAGCTCTTTACGTTTTGCTAATGCAATTACTAAAAGTGCAGTAAGAATTGTACTAACAGCCCAATTCACCAGAGAAATTAATAAGCTTACAGTTGCTACTAAAACAATAGCACCACGACCAGAATTTGGAATACGTGCCATTTTTTGGATCAGGAATTTTACGGGCTTAGATACAGAAACGACATAACCTACAATAATGAGCATCGTCATTTGCAGGGTAAAGGGAATAAGACTCCAGAAGCCATTACCAAATGAAGTGGCCACATCGTGGATTGGGGCGCCAATAGCTAAAGCAGCGACAGAGACAATAATGACGCCAAGCAGAGCAAAAATATATGAATCAGGAAACCATTTTTCAGACCATTCACTAATCCGAAGTGCAAATCTTTCAAAAATTCCTTGCTGTTTTTCCATAACTGAAAAATCCTTCTCGTTCTTATTTATAAACAGCACATCCGGTGCTTAAAAGGGTTAAGACCCAAGCTCACTTACTAACTTGAGTCTTGTACAGCTAACTAAATCTTAGAATTTACGCAACTAAGGTTTTATAAAACTCAACACCTGTAGCAGCTTGAATTTGTTCGAGCGTAACATCTTTAGCTAGTTCAATGAGCTCTACACCTTGTGGCGTAATATCCATTACACCTAAGTCTGTAATCACGCGATGAACAACACCTTTACCTGTTAAAGGCAAACTACAGCTTTTCACGATTTTTGGTGTACCGTCTTTTGCACAGTGTTCCATTAGAACCACAACTTTTTGGACACCAACAACCAAGTCCATTGCACCGCCCATACCTTTGACTTTCTTACCCGGAATCATCCAGTTCGCTAAGTCACCTTTTTCAGAAACTTCCATCGCACCTAAAATTGCAATGTTGACATGGCCACCACGAATCATGGCAAAAGATTCTGAGCTTGAGAAAAAGGCTGCACCAGGACGAGCAGTAACCGTCTGTTTCCCGGCATTAATTAAATCTGCATCAACAGTTTCTTCGGTTGGAAACTCACCAATACCTAATAAGCCATTTTCAGATTGAAGCCAAACATTAATATTTTCAGGAATATAATTGGCAACAAGAGTAGGTAAGCCAATACCTAAATTGACATAAAAACCATCTTCAAGTTCTTTTGCAGCACGTTGTGCCATTTCATTACGTGACCAAGCCATTTTATACTGCCTCCGTGCTTAAAGTTTTATGCTCAATACGTTTTTCAGGTGATGCATTTAATACGATGCGGTTTACATAGATACCTGGCAAGTGGATTTCATCTGGATCCAATTCACCAATTTCAACCACCTGTTCAACTTCCGCAATTGTAATTTTTCCAGCCATTGCACATTCAGGGTTAAAATTTTGAGCAGTTTTACGAAAAACTAAATTACCTGCCTTGTCTGCCTTATATGCTTTAACAAGAGCCACATCTGCTGTTAACGACTCTTCTAGAATGTAGTTCTTGCCATGAAAAGTACGTTCTTCTTTACCTTCGGCAATGAGTGTACCTACGCCAGTTTGTGTGTAAAATGCAGGAATTCCAGCGCCTCCTGCACGTAACTTTTCAGCTAAGGTACCTTGTGGAGTTAGTTCAACTTCTAGTTCACCATTTAAATACTGGCGCTCAAATTCTTTATTTTCACCAACATAAGAAGAGATCATTTTTTTGATCTGTTTGGTTTGAAGCAAAATACCTAAACCAAAATCATCTACACCTGCATTATTAGAAATACATGTGAGACCAGTCACGCCACTTTGCTTAACTGCAATAATCAGTTTTTCAGGAATTCCGCATAAACCAAAACCGCCTACAGCAAGTGTTTGATTATCTGCAATAACATCTTTCAGTGCTGCCTCTGCATTGGCATAAACTTTATTCATTCTGTTGTTTTCCTATATCCCTTAGTAATTTAGTTTTAGCATCACATTTTGCGTTATAGAAGTTAATTTTTTTAAAGGATTAATAAGTATAATCAATGAATGGTATCAAACTCTCAACAAAAAAAAAGTTTTACACTGAGCAAAAAATGTTAAAAACTGATTGCAATATACTGAAAAATATAATAATTAATAAATTTATTTTAAACGTGTGCTTAATTCATCTTAAAAGACAGTCTTTAATTTTTTAAAATTTATATTGAACCAGTGCTTCAATAAATTGAGCAGAAATATTTGAAATTTCAAAGTTCTTTTTATAAACAATTCCTACTGTTTTATGAATGGCTTCATCTTTTAAATCAATCAGTACGTTATGTTCCTTATCAACGTGTTTGGCAAAATGTCTTGGAATTGCACTTACTCCAATACCGTAAGCCACAAAACTTGAGAGTGATGAAATTTGATGACATTCCACTTTTAAATCGAGCGTTATATTATTTCGCAAACAATTTTGCTCCACTAAATATCGAACAATTGAAGGTTTCTGTAAGGTCACAAATGGGTTTGAACAAAGCTCATGCCATGTAATAGAAGATGATTGAGCAAGTGGATGAGTCTTTGGCAATAGAGCCAAGAAATCTTCTTCAAATAGGGGTTTAAACTCTAAACCTTCGGTGAGATCTGGTTCAAAACAAATACCAAGCTCAAAAATACCATCCTGAACTTTTTCTATAATGGTCTCATTTGGAATATCGTGAATTGAAAAATTAAGATTGGGGTGAAGTGCTAAAAACTGGTGAATTACTTCAGGCAAAATTGCGTGAGTCACAAAAGGCATAGATGCAATACTTAAAGTTCCCCGATTAAGCTTAAAGCGTTGTTTGACATCATTTTCCATTTCATCCCAATTGGCGAGTAATTTTTTTGCATACGGAATGAGGGATTTGCCTTCTTGGGTAAGCTCAACACGGCGTGTATTACGGTTAAACAGTTTACCGCCTAACTCTTCTTCTAAACTTTTGATGGTGAGACTTAAAGCTGATTGGCTTAAATGTAACTCTAAAGAAGCATTGGCATAGTTGAGTGTACGTGCAAGGGCTAAAAAAGCTTTTAGTTGTTTAAGCGTCATTTCTTTCCTTTAAATTACTCAACTTACCTAGAAGAGTAATTTATACGAAAATTTGCCTAAAATGATGTTTTTTGACAAAAAATTATGAAAAAGAATGATCAAATTCTTACTTAATATGGAATAAGCAATAACTATTAAAAATACTAGCTACTTTAGTAAGTCGTTCCAGCAAAATTCATCCTTATTATTTGCAAAATATATGAACATGCCAATTAGATGAAAAAATAAATAACACATCCAAATTTTTTGAGGGGCAACTTTCAAACCCTCTAATAATATAGTTATAGAATAGATAGTGATCATAAACGTAAAAAAGATAATATAGGTCGTACTTACTATCAATTTATGTTTTGGTGCTAATTGAGCAATTTTATATCCAATCAAAATTTGCATTCCCCAATTTATAATAAGTGTAATTATAGTCATAAGTAATTTTGGTGCATTTAAGCTTTCTAAGGAAACTTGTTCAATTAGGAAAATAGTTTGCCACAGTACAAACATCCCCAAAGGATACAATATAAATTTAATCCACATCATATTTTGTTTTCTTATCAATATCTTACTTCACTATTGTATTAAATAAATATTATTTTTTCAAAATTTATTTTCAAAAAATATCAACATATAAAGTCATTCTAATTTCAATTAATATATCTATGAATTTTTAAATTCTTTAAAATTTAATTTAAAAGATAAATAAATTATGTAAGGGTATAATTGATGAATAAAACTATTCTTGGCTTAATGGTAGTACCACTTGTATTGAGTGGATGTATAAAAAAAGCAGAGGAAAAACCAACAGAAAAAATGGAAAAAACCTCTACTATAAAAGCAACTGAACAGCCACCAAAAGAAGAAAATATAATTCCTGCTATGCTAGTACGTAATTTTCTTGTGAAGTTTCAACAACCCAAAATTTGTGCTCCAAATCCAGATGTTGATGGAATTGTATGTACCTCTAAAGAAGCGATTGCACTTAAAAGTAATATTGAATGGATTGATCAAGTAATCGATAAGGAAATCCGTAAAGATTATGCAGATGCTCTTATACCTCCTTCAGAAAAGCAAAAGCAACTAAATCAAACCCAAGCTGAAGGGTTTAATAACTGGTCACAGAATGTGGTTTATCGCTTTAATGGACAGTTTGGTCAATATGTGCAAATTTCGAAAGTAAGTTCAGAATATTCTGGCGGGGCTCATGGTATAGCAACTTTTGAAGATTATATTTTTGACTTAAAAAGTAAAAAACGCATTGAATTAAAAGATATTGTTATCAATGGAAAGATGAATGCGCTTAAAGAAGAATTGTGGAAACAATACGGATATTGGTGTCAAGAAAAAGATATGCAGCCTTATATTAGTAAAGAAGACTTTAAAGTAAGTGAAAATTTCTATATTAATCAATCAGGCGGGATTACATTTGATTTTCAGCTTTACGAATTGGCTCCATATGCCGCAGGTCCTGTGAGTTTAGAACTCTATGATACAGATCAACTGATAAAATCAGATTTTTTACCGCCAATGCCTACTTTAAAAACTGAACTGTAGAGATTCATAATAGTTTGTAAATTGATTAAACCACCTTCGGGTGGTTTTTATTATTCTTAACTGTTAAATTTAACTCATTATTAAAGTGGATAATATCATGAAAAAGATTATTTTTTTAGGATTAGTTTTGAGTTTAATTGGGTGTTCAACAAGTCCTGTTGTTTCAAATACAGCGAAACCAATACCTAATGAGAGAGTGTATAATCAGAATTATTTAAAGAAACACACTCCTGAACAAGCAAAAGTTACGTTCTTAAGAGATAAAGGTTTTTTGGGTTCTGGCTGTACTCATGATATTTATGTTAATAATGAAAAGGTATTTTCAATTCGCTCAAATGAAATAGCTACAATTTATCTTGAGCCTAAATATTATATTTTTAGATTAGAAACTGGTGCAGGGATGTGTCCTAATATTGCAACTTCTCAAGAAACAGAAGTCAAACCTGGGGCAGAGATCGAATATCGAATCTTACTTCCATCTGACTTTAACTTAAGACTAACTCGAATGAAATAAGAGATTAAAAATCTCTACGCCAATGAGTTAATTAAAGTTAATATTCATTAAGTTTTGATTAAACCCACTCATTATTAAGTGGGTTTTTTCTTAATTGAACTAAGAATCATTAACTGCTTTAAAATTATTATTACGGAATATTTTTGATGAAAATTCCTATAAATAAAATTTTCTTTATCGTCTGATTAAGCAGCTGTGTGCTGTAGGGACAATCAGTTAATGGTTTTTTAAGTCCAGAAGGAGCTCTCACTGGCTTAATGGTTACACCCTAATTACGTACGCTAAATTAATAATTTTACACTAGACAATGGGCAGAGTAAAACTTGAAGTGCGACATAAACCACCTAATTAATTTAAAGGGTTTATGGAGTATATAAAATTGTCATACCATCATCTTAACTTTGAAGATCGTACTGCATTAATGCTTGAGTCAAGAAAAGAAGGCTTTTCAGCCAGAAAATTTGCTGAACTCATTAAAAGACATCCTAGTACGATCTATCGTGAGCTTAAAAGAAATAGCATCAATGACGTTTATCAAGCTCGATATGCTTCTGATAACACCTTCGCTAGACGTAGACGTGGTCACAGAAAACTCAAAATCGATTCAATCCTCTGGAAATTTAT
>NZ_JFWX01000067.1:0-13988 GCF_000588095.1 Acinetobacter sp. 1130196
TGCAGAACTGCGTAAAACGTTGACCTATGACCGTGGACGCGAGATGTCAGAACATAAAATACTCGAAGAAGATTTAGGCATAGATGTATATTTCTGTGACCCACATTCACCTTGGCAAAAAGGCACATGCGAAAATATGAATGGTTTAATTAGGCAATATTTACCTAAAGGGATTGATTTAAATCAGGCAGATCAGCATTATTTAAATCAAGTTGCCATGTCACTGAATACTCGTCCTAGAAAGGCGTTAGATTGGCTTACACCATTAGAGAAATTTGCTCAGCTTGTTGATTATCATATGGCTTTTGAAACTGTCGCACCTCATGTTTGAATTCGCCATCTTTCGGTGATTCGCCTTGCAGATATGCGTAAAAAAGACTGGCTGATCTTAAGCGGAATTTTTGGAGCTATTGTACTGTTCTTCTTTTTGCCAGAGCTTTAGAAAATGGTTTAAGTAAAGAATCTGAGCTTGTAATGCTTTGCGTACTTAACAATACCTTCTTTGATGGTGTAATGGTCATGGCAGATTATGCTGACCTCAAAGTAAACCGTTTAAATTTATTGGCTTAGTTACGTAACTTATTTACTGCTGCTAATGTCAATATATTACAGGGCTAAACTGTTTAGTCGATTTAAATAAATTAGAACCCTCCTAATAGTAGTGGGGTTTTATTTTTGAGAGTTTAACTACGGGCTCGTCTCAAACATTTTTAGGATTTCACGGAACATATATTTATTATTATCGCAAACAAATTATATGATAATAACCATCCTACCTAGAATTATAAATCTAAAGCCTCTCTAAAGTTAATCTTATATTAACTTTAGAGAAGTAAAATACCTAAATTCTAAAAATCTAAACGCTTTAAAGTATTATAAAGATCTTGATAAAAACTTATGCTATTAAAGTCCATATATTTATAATCCTGTAAAAGTGGAGGCAACTCAGATTGTTTCAAATCTAAATTAATTACAATAAATTTTTTTTGAGTATCTCTCATTCTTCTTGAGAAAAAGAAATTCATCTCATTTAGCGTCCACCCTGACTCTGCTTTTAAAAAATTCTTCGACAAAAAAATCAATCCCAAGTTACTATTATCTAAACCTTTATTAATTTTATCAGTTATACTTTCGCCAAAATCAATTTCATATTTATCATACCAAGCCCTGATATCCTTTGAATTCAAATAATTATATACACTATCAACCTTATCTTTATCTAAAGAGGAATGAGATAGAAAAATAGTTGCATTTCTTAAGTAGTCATCAATAGGTGGTAAAATTTTATTCATAACCTGTTTCGAATGAAATAAAAACATATCATTACCTATATCTGTAAAAAAAACATCTACACTTTTAGCATCAGTTAGAGAAAAAGCATTGTAACCCTTATTTTGAATATGAAAAAAATAATCACTAAAACAATATTTTAACTGCATAATATTAGCTTTTGATGAGTACCTCTCTTTAATCCAAAATTTAAATTCTTCTATTTCATTTTCAAAGTTTAAAGCTAAAATAACCTCTAGATTATAAATATTATTACTAACAAAAACATTACAACCAATTAAACTATCTTTATCAAACTTATTTAAAAGATCTTTAAGAAAAAAGATTTCTTTCTCCCTTTCGCTATAACTTAAAGGGATTATAAACATCATATCGCTACTATTCATATAATTTCCAAAATAAAAACTTAAGAGGATTTATTAAAATATATAAAATAATATCCTTTCTTACCAAAAAAACTTACTTTAAATAATAAAAATTATTTTTCAAATAAATTCTTTAATTTCTTCTAAACTTTTCGATGGCTCAAACCACATAAAATCATAATTGGCCACATCATGAATATAAAATGGATCATTTTTCATGATTTCCTCGGCTTCTTGAATAGAAGAGCTGAGAACCAAAATTACCCCACCTACTCTATTTTCACGGCGACCCGACGCTAAAAACTTCTTTTGCTCATAGTAATGATCTAAAAACGCAATATGTTCTTTGAGTACAGCATCAACTTCGGCTAATGGTTTTTTATAGGTCAAGGTAACAACAATCATCTCATTCTCTTAAAGCAAGTAGCGCATTACATATGCTTATTCGATAGTACGCCTATTCCACCAATTCATCCACACCAAACTCCCTACAATAATTACTCCACCTAGCAGCACCATCATTGATGGTTTTTCATTTAAGAAAACAACTGCCAAACTCATCGCGACAATCGGCGAACAATATAAAAAATTCGATGCAATCGTTAACGGCATATTTTTAAGTACATATCCCCAAAGTACATAAGCCATTGCACTTGGGAAAATACCCAATAAGATAACTGACATATTGGCTTGCCAAGTAGCATGTAAAATTTCACTAGGTAAATGAGCACTATAAAATAATAAAGGAATGGTCCCGAACCAAATGATGTAGCACATCATGCTCAAAGCATCATAATTTAAGGCAAATTTTTTATATAAATTAAAATAAAGCCCCCATGCAATTGCAGCTAAAACTATCAATAAACTATAAGGACTCGGTACACCAAAACCATGATCTCCACTAACCACCAACACGGCGCCACAAAGGCCAAGCAAAATACACAACCACTGTTTGAAACGAATTTTTTCTTTAAAAAGCAAAGCTGAAATAATAAAAGTGAATAGCGGAATAGATTGACTCAAAATACTAGATGCAACCGCAGTCACATACTGCTGCCCGGTATTTATAAGTAAGTGATGTAGCGTTACAGAGAAAAATCCTAATACACCTAGCGCAGGAACATCTTTCCAATTTAAAGGCTGAATACCTTTTTTCATGACCAAAAGCAGTAAAAAAACTGATGCAATTAAAAAGCGGAGCAAGGCAATATGCTGCGGTGTATATGAATGCAAGGCACTATGTACACCAATAGGTGAATACCCCCAACAAAAGACAGTAATAGCAATACATAAGTAAAGCTTAAAAGCTGGAGGCTGGGTTTCCGCAGCAAGAGAAATTGCCATGTTAAATCTACACTAATGAAATGGAACTCTTTCATCATATGCACATAGATAGTTGAATAAAATTAACTTATATTGAGTCAAATATTCATTAAAAGTGAATGATTAAATATGGATATTACCCAGTTAAAAATGTTTCAGACCGTGGTTGAATGCGGGACCATGGTTAAAGCATCACTACAACTACATTGCGTACCCTCCAATATCACTACACGCATTAAGCAGCTTGAAGAAGAACTCGGCGCACCATTGTTTTATCGTGAAGGGAAAGCTTTAAAACTCACACCGTCAGGAGAAATCTTTCTCGATTATTGCCATAAAATTTTAGCGCTATGCGATGAAGCGAAACGAAGTGTTCACCCTGATGCCCCACCTTCTGGCCCATTGAAAATTGGAGCAATTGAATCTTCTGCTACAACTCGCCTGCCCAATTTACTTGCAAAATATCATCAACGTTTTCCAGAAGTTTCCATTCAAATTATTACTGGCACATGGAAACAGTTATTAGTTGATATTTCTCAGCACAAACTTGATGGTGCAATTGTCGCAGGTAATATTGAGTTTCCGATGCTGAATAAACTCAGTATTTACCAAGAAGACATGGTCTTGATTGCATCTCACTCTTTGGGTGAAATTCATTGCCAAGAAGATCTGATTGGTAAAGAAATTTTTATGTGGACTGAAGGCTGCCCTTACCGTGCAGCTTTAGAAGAATGGCTTAAACTCAAGAATATTTCACTTCCCATCACCAGCATTACCAGTTATGCCACGATTATTGGTTGTGTGAGTGCAGGTTCTGGTGTGGCTTTAGTCCCTAAGAGTATTTATGAGCAATATAAAAATTTAGCTCATATTCAAAGCTATAAGTTTGAACATCTTGCCTTTATGCAAAATCACTTTTTCTGGCATAAAAACGTGAGCAACCATAAAGCAAGAGATACGTTTATAGAACTTATTAAGTCTGAATTTTATTTATAAGTCTCAGAAGAGTAAGTCAATTGCTGTTAAATGATGAATTCTCGTAATTAAATCGTATGGGTTTTATCACATGCCTGCACAAGATTTATTTTTAACAGTAAGATCAGCACTTCAACTTTTAAAGTAATTGGGGAGATTGATCCAAATGAAAACCTTACAAGTGTTATGCGTTGCAAGCTCTATACTGGCCTCATCAACCCTTTTTGCTGAAACAACACAGACACAACAAGTAAATGAAGTAGCACCTAAGACGCAACCTTATGGTGACAATCCAAGTTTAGGACGTGTCCTATTATATAAAACAGGAAAAGGCATACAAAATTTAGGTGATTCTATTCAAGGTGCTTCCGAAAACACTTCACAAAAAATTAGTGAAAAATGGCAAAGTACTAAAGAATTTACAGCTGAAAAAGCAGAGGTCGTTCAACAAAAAGCAGATACAGCGAAAGTGTTTACTGAACAGAAAATAGAACAAGCCAAACAAAATCTTACTAGTAGCCGAAATGGCCAAAACATACCAATTGAACAAGGTGAGTTAAGCAAATCTAGCACGACGACCAATTAAGATTGAGTTTGAATAGCGCAATCATTTCGCGCTTTTTAAAAAATACAGACATTTAAAAATACTACAAAGAGCGAGGAATGTGCCTTATGAATAGTCAAAAACTTCTCTTTTCAACACTCTGCTGTGTAGCACTAACTGCTTGTGCAACCACAAAATCCGTTTCTTCTTATTCTCAGGCACAAGTTTTAGAACAAGATACTAATATTGAAGCTTATCCCACCACGACAGGTAATGTAGCCAAACTCATTAAACACGATAAACAAGCTTGTATGATTGAATTTACGGGTTATTTAGGTGGTGGCCAAGTTACTGAGCACTGGATTTTTAACAATAAAGGGTTAATTTCAGCTCAATCATTTACGGAGCAATATCCAGATTCTTCTGGCATATTAAGTCAAGCCATCAACTCAACAACGAAAAGTTCAACCACTTTTAATATCCAAGATCCCGCAATTCAAAATAATTTTAAAAAGCTACAGAGCAATTTTAGTAAAGCCAATTTAGCGAAGTGTGGTTAAAAAACTCCCATAAAAAAACTCGTTGCAGAAGTAATCTTTTGCAACGAGCGCTAGCCATTTAAATTTCTTGGACCTAATAAGAAATTATAAATATGCTATTTAGTTAACGGTTAAACCATTGGTTGCCGCCAGTAAATCAATACGTGGGAAAACCAAACCTGTTCTTGAATCTGTAATAGGTTTACCCGTGGTTTTTAAACGATTAATGGTCTGATCAATAGTTTCAGTTGGTGTAACACTGTTTGCTCTTAATAACGCAATTGCGCCAGCCACATGTGGCGTGGCTTGAGAAGTACCTCCCATAGTATAACCACCCGCAGTAATCATTGCCCCTGGTGCCAATAAAGTCACAAGACTGCCCCCGTTACTAAAACATGCCACCTTGTCTGCTGCCGTGGTTGGGTCAGAACATTTCACTGGGTTCCCCCATGAAACACCACCAATATTACTATCATATACAGCACCTACTCTTACCGCTCCAGCAACACAAGCAGGTGAAGAAATACCATCAGAAAATGCATCGTTACCTGATGCAACTACTGGTACTACCCCAGCAGCTCGCGCATTTGCGAACGCCGTTGCATAACTACTATTACTACATTCAGATTTGTATTTAACACCAGGAATACCAAGACTTAAATTGATCGCTTTAATATTGTATGTTTTAGCGTTATTTACTGCCCAGTTAATCCCTGCAAGGATATCGCTATCATAGGCTGAACCTGACCGAAAAACGTCTATTCCAATAATTTTTGTTTTGGTGGCAACTTTAGACACAATCGCTGAAACATTACTACCATGACCATTATCGTCAAGTGAGCCATCATCTGGGGCACTATCAAATGCATAAACGACACGGCACGTACTTGAAGGTGAATTAACTGCTGTACAACCAAAATCCGAATGTAAGTAATTTACCCCCGTATCAAGCACAGCCACACTAGAACCAGTTCCATTAAAGCCTTTGGTATTAGCTTGAGGCTGGTTAATTAAAGGCAAACTTTCCATGGTTGTCGCCTGATTAATCCGGTTTGGATATACAGCCTTAACGTTCGGATCATTAAGCAAATCAACCAAAGCTTCTTTATTACTAATTCGGTAAAAAGCTATAGGTAAATTATTGTAGTCCCGAAGTACTTGTACCCCTACACCACGATTAAACCTTGACTGGATATTCTTTTTATTTGCAGCAATATAATTTCGTCGCTCCAAACCTGTAGCCACACTTTCCGAAGGAATATTGTATTCAACAATAAGATCATTAGATTCATTGGTAACCAAAGCATCTAAATTAATTTTACCCTGAAATACTTTTTGTTTTGCTGCTTGATTTAACTGCTGTTTGGCACCTTTAGCGTCCAAAGGAACAGCGGATGCAGTTGTACTTAAGATCGTACATAGACCTAATAGAAATAACGTTTTACTTTGCATTATTTTTCTCCGTAGTTTTTCAACTAACAATTTACTTATTTCGCTTTTATTTCATTTGCTGGATCTTTTTCTGGATCAATCGGTTGAATCGAAGGATCACTTTTTGTGTCATAAAAAGGAACAGTATCTTCTGATACGGGTTTGGGTTGAGTTGAATTTAAAGATAAGTTTTTAGGTTGAGCAGGCTCCTTAAGTTTAGAAAGTAAAGATGAAGTGTCTGGTTGTGATGAATTTGACTTGTTTAAAGCAGAATTGAGCACCTCAGATGCACCGTTTGTTGGCTTAAAATAGAGAACAACGGCGACTAAGCCGACCAATATGAAAAGGGAAGCAATAATTTTCATCATTTAAGATCTCTGTTATTTTGTTTATAGACATCTATATTTATTTTTGATTATTCGAAATAAAGCGCTATTTCTTAAGATATATTTCATGTGAAATTTCTATTTCATGAAATATATAAACATGAGAAAAGCAAAATCATCTTTTCCCGAATAAGCAAAAATACAGTTCTGCCCTTTACGTTTATATTTCTGGCAGAATATGGTTCAAAAAAGCGCCAAAAAGCACCTTATTCTCATAATAAGCAATAACTATGCCGTTATCTCGAATAAAAAATGAAAAAAGAATCATCTTTACAGATATAGAAAAATGGTCATGTTAAATATTTTTGGGTATTTTTATTTTAGAAAAGAAAAAGACGAAAAGTATTTTGCTCGTTTTTAAATCATAAAATATCGGTATCTATTTCACTTTATTATTAATATTTTCTTTTCTCCACAATTTCTCCCTAATGTGTTGAATGACTGTAATGCTGTTGTAACGTTTTGATTAAGGTGATTCCCAAGCGAATCAAGCCTTAGATATGATGCGATTGCGTTTATGAAATACCTCACTAAAAGGGTATATTCTTTGAAGGATATCGCAATGAAAATGATGAAAACAGCTATCGTGACTGCAAGCGTTCTTGCCTCTGCTTCTATTTTTGCACAAAGTGCGGGCATTAATGCGGACGCTTCTGCTCAAGTAAATGTACAACCGGGTGGACTTGTTAGTGGCGTAACAAATACAGTTAAAAATACTGCACATACTGTAGGTAGCACTGCAAAACATGCTGGTCATGTAGCTGCTAACGCTACGGTTAAAGCAACTAAAAAAACAACAGGAAAAGTAGCTGAACTTTCTTCTGATGCTGTAACAGGCACTAAACATTTTGCTACTGAAGCAGCAACAGGGACAAAAAATTTAGCGACTAAAGCTGCAACAGGTACTAAAAACTTAGCAGTTGAAGCTAAAGCTGATACAAAAGCACATCTTGATGCAGTAAAAACCAAAGTTTCTGAAAAACAGGCTGAACAAAAAGAATTTAGCGCTGAAAAACAAGCTGATGCTCAAGCACGTGTAGATGCAGTTAAAGCTCGCGTAGCTCAAAATCAAGCAGAGCAAAAAGAATTTGTTACGGGTACTAAAGCTGATGCTCAAGCACAATTAAATGCAGCTCAACCAGCTCATGCAGTCAACGCTCAAACAGGCGTAAATGTTGGTGTTAATGTTGCTCCGGTTGGAATCAGTGCAAATGCAAACGTAAATGCAGGGGCTCAAGGCTCTACACAAAAAACTGAAAAGAAATCTTTCGTTAAAGGCCTTTTCGGCACTAACTAATTAAAGTTAGCAATAAAAAAGGGCGATTCATCGCCCTTTTTTATTTATCTAAAAATTATGAGTGTGTTTCGGTTAAAACCAAACCTGCACGTAAACCAATCTTCACATTTGGGTTTGGAAATAAAATCCAGACCTGATCTTGCTCGACCACATAATTACCCGAAGGCTGTATCGCAATGATTTCACCTTTGGTAAATGTCGAAAAGTTCGGAGCTTCAGCAGATAAATTCATCTGAAAATCCTCATCTTTTTTAATTAAAGAATCCGATACCTGAAACACTCGAATTTTTGTTTTATTTCTTAACGGTAAAGCTTGTTCAGAAACGACATTGCGAATAACTTCATCAATTGCGGCAAACTGGCTCAAGTCATTTTGTCCAAATGGCAAAGCTTTGCCTAACTCCAAAGTTGCACTCGCAGCTTTAAAGCTTTCACTTGTAAAATGTGTAAATGTTTTACCCGCAGCCCTGTGATAAACCAAAGCATCTAAGTCAGCAGCTTCAAGGCTTGCTGTCAAATCAGCATCATAGTCATGCGTTTGATAAGGTAATAGAGCAAAGGTTGGTAATAATGAAGCACGAATTGCTGTATGTAAATCATAGTGATAGCGCTTAGCATTACTTGTACTTTCTTTAAAGAAAGTAGCAACTGCCTGCTCTAAAACCTCGGCACGCTTAGACTCTTCAGTTAAAGGCAGATTTTTATACCCACCACAGAACATACGGTTTACATCATCATGTACATAACGCTTGCCTTGACGCATTGCATACGGATTACCCAATACAAGCAATAATCTCACTGCAAGTTTTAAGCGTCCGGCAAATAAATCGGTGCAAAGATGAGATAACAACTCAATTGGTGCTGTTTCATTCCCATGTACTCCAGCTGACAGTACGACAGCTTTGTCGTACTGCTTATGTGGTGTACATTCAAGAAGCCCCTCACCTAACCAACGCCAAGAAAAATTTGCTTGTTTTCCCTCGCGCGTTGCAGGCAGCTCACCTTGTAAGGTTAATGCTAGAAAATCTTGCATGTCACCTCCTCATTATTTTTGGAAAGGATAAACCGAACCCAAACCTAAAATTTTAGTCAGTTCATCAAGCGCCATACGGCTTTCCATGAGTAGGTGCGGATCTGCCAAATCTTCTTGAGCTAAACGATCACGATAATGTTTATCTACCCACTGATTAAGCGTCATAAACAATTGATCATTCATAAGAACTTTTGGATTTACAGCATTTAATTCAGTTTCATTTAATGCCACTCGTAAACGTAAACAAGCTGGACCGCCACCATTACGCATACTTTCACGTAGGTCATACACTTGAATTGCATCAATTGGTGTACCCATTTGAATCATATCATTCAAATAGCTCCATACCGCAGCATTTTGGCGAGACTCTTCTGGTACAACAATGGTCATGCCGCCATCTGGACGAGTCAAAATCTGGCTATTAAACAAATATGTTGCAACCGCATCGTCCACAGTAACGCGGTTTTCAGGTACTTCAATCGAAATAAAGTCTTCACCGATGCTTGCCATCTTTTGACGAATTTCAGCAAATGCCTGATCTTGATTTAAGAAAGCATGTTGATGGTGGAATAAAACCTGTTGGTTACTTACCGCAATCACATCGTTATGGAAAACACCCTGATCAATCACATCTGGGTTTTGTTGAACAAAAACCGTATGTGCATCATCTAAACGGTGCAAACGCGCAATTGCTTCACTTGCCTCACGTGTCTGACGTGCTGGATAACGCTTTGGTCCCGGTAAACCATTATTTAAATGTTGCTGACCATAAACGAAGACCTGAACACCACGCTTAGCATAATCACCACCTAAACGATTGTGATTTGCTGCCCCTTCATCACCAAACAAAGCCACTTGTGGTAAAGCTTCATGGTGTACAAAGTGACGTTCATTTTTAAAGATGGCTTGTAAGACTTGGCTTGTAGTTTCAGCTTCAATTGAACGATGAAATTTATTGTTCAGGTTAGCCGCAGTAAAATGCACGCGCTCATCTTGGCTATCAGCCGAAGGTGAAACAGTTGCAGCATTTGCAGTCCACATTGGAGAAGCTGAACTTAAAGATGACAATAGCTCTGGTGAATAGCGCATTGCTTGAGCAACAACACTAATGTCATCTCCAGTAAAACCTAAACGGCGTAGCATTGGAACATGTGGGCGTTCATGCGGAGCAAGTACACCTTGTTTCATTCCCATATCAGCCAAGGCTTTCATTTTTAATAAGCCTTGTTTTGCTGCTAATTTTGGATTCGAGGTATTGTTACGGTTTTTGGTTGATGCTTCATTACCAAAAGACAAACCCGCATAGTGATGTGTTGGCCCCACTAAACCATCAAAATTTACTTCATATCCTTTCATTTTTTCTTTCCCTAGTGTTAAGGCAACACAATCCCTGGAGATAATTTTTCTGGCAACGTCAAGCTTTCACTTTCAAGTGAAGCCATTGGCCAAGCACAGTAGTCAGCAGCATAAAACGCACTTGCACGGTGGTTACCCGAAGCTCCAACACCACCAAATGGCGCAGCACTTGAAGCACCTGTTAATGGTTTGTTCCAGTTCACAATACCGGCACGCGCTTCAATGAGTAAGTCATCAAATAGTTCACGTTTTGGAGAAACCAATCCAACAGACAAACCAAAACGAGTTGCATTGGCAATTTTTAATGCTTCATCAAAACTGTCATAACGTTGAATGGTGGTAAGCGGACAAAAATATTCTTCATCTGGAATCCCCGCCACACCTGTTACATCAACAATACCTGGAGTAAGTAGCGAGCTGTCTTCTTGAGGACGCGTCATTAGCAATAAACTTTTAGCACCAAGCTCAAGTAACTTTTGCTGAGCATTCATCATGTTTGTCGCAGCAACTGATGAAATTACACCACCCATAAATGGTTGTTGCTCATCATTCCAACGGCCAACTTTCAGGTTTTTAGCAACCTCAACAAAACGTTGAATAAATGCATCACCTTCAGCGCCATTTTTTATCAAGATACGGCGTGCACACGTACAACGCTGACCTGCCGAAACAAAAGCAGATTGAATAGTGAGGTTAACAACCGCATCAATATTTTCAATTCCATCAATAATCAATGCATTATTGCCGCCCATTTCAAGCGCAAGAATTTTCTCAGGCGCACCTGCCATTTGCTTATGCAAGTGGTAACCAGTGTTTGCACTTCCGGTAAACAATAAACCATCAATTTCATGAGAAGCAGCCAAGGCTTCACCAGTAGTACGGCCACCTTGAACTAAGTTCATTACACCATTTGGCAAACCTGCTTGTTGCCAAAGTTTTACAGTTTCTTCAGCAGTCCAAGGCGTTAATTCACTTGGTTTAAACACAACTGTGTTGCCAGCAAGCAAAGCAGGAACGATATGCCCATTTGGTAAATGGCCAGGGAAGTTATATGGGCCAAAAACAGCAAGTACACCATGTGGACGATGACGTAAAGATGCCACACCATCTGCCATTTCAGTTGAGCTTTCGCCAGTACGTTGATGATAAGCACGAATCGAAATCGCAACTTTGCCAATCATTGACTGAACTTCAGTTAACGTTTCCCAAAAAGGCTTACTGGTTTCTTGACTAATTACTTCAGCTAAATGTTTTTTATTTTCTTCAAGCAGCTCTGCAAACTTTTCTACAATTGCAACGCGCTCTGCAAAAGCTAAACGTGCCCATGCAGGAAATGCTGTACGTGCAGCTTGGCAAGCTTTTTCAACATCTGCAGCTGTAGCTTCAGTACCTGACCATACAGTTTGGTTATCAACTGGGTTTGTTTTTACAAATGTTGTACCGCTGCCTTGTAACCAGACACCGTTTATAAATAAAGAGTTTGACATCAGGATACTTCCATAGGATTTAGTGATAACACACGAACAGCGTGCCCTTCTTGTACACCGAGTTTTTCAGCTTGTTCATGGTTTAAATTTAGAATGTTATCTACGAGATCAAGCTTCATTAACATAGCCCGATAGTCGTGATAGTTATCATTGGCAACAAGGTATTGTGTTTTACCCACTGTCGCTTCATTAGTAATTTTGACAGTTAAAAATTGGCTTTCTTTAACTGCACGCAACTCATCAATATTGGCTTCAATGGTTGGACCTGCATCAAAAATATCGACATATCCTTGATAGCGTAAGCCTTCGGACTCAAGCACATGATAAGCAGGTAAAGTATGTGGATGCATTTTTCCAATCACTTCTTGTGCAGCCTTTGGTAAAAGGTCTACATAGACTGGAAAACGTGGCATAAGTTCCGCAATGAAAACTTTTTGGCCAATTCCACTTAAATAATCTGCTGTGGAGAAATCCATATTAAAGAAATGGTGACCAATCGCATCCCAGAAAGGTGAACAACCATTTTCATCAGAAAAACCACGCATCTCAGCAATAAGATTTTTCTCAAAATATTGCTTAAATGCTGCGATAAACATAAAACGGATTTTTGATAAGAATTTACCGTTTTGGTTTTCACGACGTTCCGGATCTAAAAATAATGTGCAGAGCTCACTACTTCCCGTTCGATCATTACTTAGGAATAAAGTCGGTAATGCTTTATAGACATTTAATGCTTTTGAAGCGTGTACTTGGGTTCCCACATGAAAGTTATACCAAGGTTCGATTAAACCCACAGCAACTTCAATTGCACTCACCCCAATAACACGTTGAGCTTCTGTATCTTCAAGAACAAACAAATAACCCTGTTCGCTCTTATGAACATTACCATTTAAAGTATTGCGAGTACGTGAAATTCGAGCCGAAAGCGTATCCATATTTTGTGGCAAGGAAGTCAAGCCAACACCTGACTTACCTGCTAATTTATAAATATCTTCAAGGTCTCGAAACTCGGCATGACGGACAATCATCATGGCTAGCTTTCCTTTTTTTTATTTAGCCAACTTTGCCAAAGCTCTTTTTAAACGAGCTATCCCTTCATCAATATCTTGTTCAGGAATAATGAGTGAAGGTGTGAAACGAACTACGTTAGGCCCTGCGATCAAAGCAAGTAAACCTTCTTCACCTGCCCAAGTCGTAATATCTTTTGCTTTACCTGCATATTCAGCTTTTAATACGCAACCAATCAATAAACCTTGACCACGAATTTCATCAAAAACTTGATATTCAGCATTTAACGTATTTAATGCATCAAGGAAATATTGATGACGGTGTTTCACGCCTTCAAGTACTTCTGGTGTATTAATAAACTCAAAGACTGCGCCTGCAACTGCACTTGCCAGCGGGTTACCGCCATAAGTTGTGCCGTGTGTACCCACTGAAAAATGCGGCGCAAATTTATCAGTTGTTAGCATTGCACCGACAGGGAAACCACCGCCCAGCGCTTTTGCAGTAGTGAGTACATCCGGTGTAACACCGTAGTTCATGTAAGCATAAAGTGCACCTGTACGGCCAACACCTGTTTGCACTTCATCAAAAATAAGTAAGGCACCAAACTGATCACACAGTGCACGTAAACCTTTTAAAAATTCGATATCAGCAGGAATTACCCCGCCCTCACCTTGTACAGGCTCTACAATTACTGCACAGGTTTGCTCATTAATAACTGCTTTAGCTGCTTCTAAATCATTATAAGCAACATGGCTAATGCCGTTTGGAAGTGGTGCAAAGTCTTGTGAATATTTTGGCTGACCACCAGCCGAAACGGTAAATAAAGTACGGCCGTGGAACGCGTTGTTAAATGCCACAATACCGCTTTTACCTGCGACACCGCTATCGAGTCCAACTTTACGAGCAAGCTTTAATGCTGCTTCATTTGCTTCTGCACCTGAGTTACAGAAGAAT
>NZ_JFWX01000068.1:0-13967 GCF_000588095.1 Acinetobacter sp. 1130196
GTTTTTCAGATTCTGAATTCCAGCGCTTGGTTGGTGTACCTCGACCAGTTTTTAGTGAAATGATCGAAGTTTTAAAAGAAGTAGAATCACTTAAAAAGAAATCTGGGCGTCCTCATACTTTAGCTATAGAGGATCAATTATTATTAACACTCAATTACTTACGGAATTACAGCACTCAATTGGAGTTGGCTGCAAATTACCATATCGCTGAAAGTAATGTGAATCGAACCATTAAAAAGGTTGAAGATGCATTGATGAAATCAAGACGGTTTACTCTGCCAAAACGAAGCATTACCACAGCAGACGAACAGTTTAACTGGGTCATTATTGATGCGACAGAATGTTCAATAGAACGTCCGAAAAAAAAATCAGAGTAAGTTCTACAGTGGTAAAAAGAAGAAACATACGCTAAAAGCACAAGTGATCTATCATCCGAACAGCAAACAAATCATAGGGCTAGATATATCGAATGGCAGTCAGCATGACATTAAATTGGCAAGAAGAACGGTTAAAAAATTCAAACATTGTAAATATGTTATGACCGATTTAGGGTACTACGGATTAGAGCAAGATGGCTTTAAATTATTGATGCCAATAAAGAAAAAGAAGAATTTACCCTTATTTGATGTTGAGAAAAAGTACAATAAAATGATTGGAAAAATACGAGTTGTGATCGAACATATTAATAGTCAATTGAAAACATTTAGAATATTAAGTGAACGCTATCGAAATAGACGGAAAAGATTCGGTTTACGCATTAACTTAATCGCTGCACTGGTAAATCGGATGAACTTGCAATAACGACTTTCGCAAGAGGTCTAGTATTTAGATCTATTCCATATCTTTTCATTTCACAAATATAGGACAACATAATTATCTTTTAAAACTCTATTAGAATAAATATAAATTACATTAAATTTAAAATAAAAAATTCTAGTTTTTAATATATTTTAACCAATTCGGTTAAAACTATGTTTAAAGCATATAGGCTCCTGCCAAATTTATTTAATTTAAACACTCCCTACTCTCACTGGACCATATAACTTTAAAAAACTGGATGTATTCATTAGACCATAGGCTTCGTAACCTATAGATGGCTTAAATCTAGCAATGAATCTATCACTACACTCTTTAAATTTTGAGGACTATTATGCGCCTACATTTTATTGTTCATGAAAATTTTGAAGCACCGGGTGCATATGAAATTTGGGGGCAAACTAATAACTTTGAAATGACATATTCAAGAGTGTATTTAAACGAACAATTACCCTCTACAGTTGAAAATATTGATTTTCTTATTGTGATGGGTGGTCCACAAAGTCCTGATACGACAGTTGAAATGTGCCCTCATTTTAATTCGCTCGCAGAACAAGCTGTCATAAAGAAAGCTATAGAGGCGAATAAAGTTGTGTTAGGTATATGTTTGGGTTCACAACTCATTGGTGAAGCTTTAGGTGGTCAATTTGAACATAGTCCTGAAAGAGAGATTGGTAAGTTTCCTATCATGCTGACTGAATATGGCGTTAAAGATTCTCTATTTTCACACTTAGGAAAAATGACAGAAGTTGGCCACTGGCACAATGACATGCCCGGGTTAACAAGCAATACCAAAATTATTGCTTTTAGTGCAGGTTGTCCGCGGCAAATCGTGGAATATTCGAAATTAGTCTATGGCTTGCAGTGTCATATGGAGCTAACGCCTGAAGTCGTTGAACTACTCATTCAACACTCAGCAACTGAACTCGACCAAGCCCCTGCTTATAAATTTGTTAATACCCGTGAGGAATTGAGAAATCATGACTATCAAGAAATGAACCAAAACTTGTTTATTTTCCTAGATAAATTAAAAGATGAGTATTTAAAACTTAACTAAATCACGGCAAAGCCCTTTTAATAGGGCTTTCTTTCATAAAATTAGATGATCTATAAAGTTTAAATTCCCTTTTGCACTGACAGTAAACGAACATAATTTCGCAGCAACAAAATCCCAAGTAATAGATGGTCGCACTGGTAGCCAAGGTCTAACAAAATAATAGCGTCTGTCACACATGAAACAGCTGACGTGCAGAAAGTTAGCTTTTAGGTTTTAAGACGGCTATATAACATTTTCAACACGCATTTGTTCTGCACACTGTAGGGCGTATTGCAAATCTTTTTGTAAATCGACCACAGATTCCAGCCCAATATTTAAGCGCACTAAATAGCCATCTTTAGGTAAATTGGTATGTGTTCGATAAGCTTGCCCAACAGGTAAAATCAAACTTTCAAACCCTCCCCAAGACAAACCAATATGAAATAATTGCAACGAATCAAAGAATTTTTGCACATATGAAGGTTCAGATTCTTTTAAGTAAAAAGCAAATACTCCAGATGAACCATCAAAATCTCTCAACCACAAATCATGATAAGGACTTGTTTCTAAAGCAGGATGAAGCACTTCTTTAATAGCCGGATGTGTTGCTAGAAATCGGGCAATAGTTAAAGCACTATCTTGATGCTGCTTTAACCTTACCGCCAAACTTCGCAAGCCACGTGATGCCAAATAAATATCGTCTGGGCTTGTGGTCTCACCAAACAAATGACCTGTTTTAGTGAGTTGTTGGTATGTTTCGGCATTTGCAGTAGCCACACCCATGAGTATGTCAGAATGGCCACCAATGTATTTGGTTACGGACTGAATAGAAATATCAGCACCGTGCTTTAATGGTTGAAAAAGTAATGGCGTTGCCCAAGAGTTATCGACTAATACTTTTGCGCCGTATTGATGACTAATTGCAGAAATCGCTGCAACATCACTCAATTCAAATGTCATTGAACCAGGTGACTCAATAAACACCGCAGTGGTACGATCATTAATTTTTTCGGTTAATGCTTCAAGATTGGTAGAGTCAAAATATTCAACACTTACCCCCATTTAGACCAATATATTGTCAGCAAAATTTCGTGTTGGACCATAGATATTATCGGCAATCAAGACATGACTATTTGCCTCTACACAAGCCATAAGTGCATGTGTACAAGCCGACAACCCAGATGGAAATACCATACTACCCGCACCGCCTTCAAGCGCACTGATTGCACTTTCAAAAGATTTAGCTGTTGCGGCGCCGAAACGGCCATAATGTCGATATACCCCACCATTTCGCTTAAATTCTTCCCACTCACTAAAGCTATTTACAACAATAGTAGAACCACGAAAAACAGGTGTGTTGACTAGACCATCAAAGCGCTCGGGTGTTCGTCCTAAATTAATGACATCTGTACTGAATTGATTCACTTTTATATTCCGAGAAACATATCAACTTTATTACCAATTCATGATAGTGAGGTTTCCATGGATATAAATTTTAATTTTTTCTACTTTTTATCTTTAAATTAGATTTATATTTCCTATTTTTACTTAAAATTAGAATTTAAATCCAATACTTATTTCTTAGGGTAAAATATTATTTTATAACGCTCTATGCATTGATCTACTTGTTGTTCGAACTAGCTCTTATGAAAGGTACTTCTCACACTATCCTTCATCTATGATTTGCTGGATACGCTTTTGGTAATTATTTAAAAAATCATGTGTCACACGGAAATGTTCCGTTTGTTCATACTGGATTTCACGAATCCCTGTGTCAGAAAATTGATAGATTTTAGCGTTAGGGTAAGCTAGTAAAATTGGGGAATGCGTTGCAATAATGAGTTGTGACTGGCTTTTGCATAATTCATGAATAGCCGACAAAGCTACAAATTGCATGGTAGGTGAAAGAGCAGCTTCAGGTTCATCTAATAAATAAAGCCCCTCACCTTGTAATTTATGAGTGAGCAACTTTAAAAAACTTTCACCATGAGAACAAGCATGGATATTGCCACCATAACTTTTTACATAGTTCAATTCATTCATATATGTGCCAATATTGTAATAACTCTCAGCTCTTAAAAAATAATAGTCTTTCGGCTTTTTAAAGCTTTTAATCATTCTTAAATACTGAAATAAATTTGATGAACTACTGGCTGAATTAAGCCGCACGTTTAGAGTGCCGCCTTCTTCGGAAAAGCCAAGTGCCAAAGCGATGGCTTCCATAATAGTCGACTTACCAGAACCATTTTCGCCAACAAAAAAAGTAACGTCTGGATGGAAGGTTAATTGTTCAATATCATTAACGGCTGGGATCGAAAATGGATAAATTGACCAGTCTGCCTGCATATTTGCTTTAATTTGTACCGAACGTAAATAAGGTTTAGCTTGTAGCATTTTGGCTGGTCCTTAATTTTTAATAGTATCTTCAGTTTTTATTAGAAAAAATTTAAAGGAAGTTCTGTCGTATATTTAATTTGCTCCATGGCAAAACTCGAACTCACATCTGCCAACCCTTTAATTTCAATTAATTTTTTATAAACTTTATCGTATTCAGCAACATCCGATCGTGATGTTAATTCATTTAAGCCAAAAATATTTAACCGCTCAGGCCAAAACCGAGTTGTATATTCAGGTCAAGTAAGTTTCCAAGTTCTTCAGCATAAAAATCCCAATAGCACCACAGTAGATGGAGATTATCCGGTTGGCTCATATAGTTTTATTCTTCAACCGGGTGAAACGAAAGTATTCACGTTGATTGGTGCTGGCGGTGGTGGTGGAGCATCTCGACGTTCTAATAGTTCTGATTATCCCTTAAGTAATGGTCAGAATGGTGCAGATGTTCTACTTAAATTAAACGGTGAAAACATAGCTATCGTACATGGCGGCGGCGGCGGTACTCAGGGTGTATGGAGTAATGGTTCCTCTTATGACAATGGTCTTGCTGGTACAATTGGAGATGTTGATATTATTGGAGCCTTCGATTCAACTACTATTACTCAAGGTAAAGCAGGCAACGCAACCAGAGAAGATCATACAGGTGGAACCTCTGTAAGTCCTATTGCTTTGTTTGGCAAAGGTGGTGATGGTGCACAAGGAATTGGTGACGAAGGCTGGTCTTTTGGTGGCGGCGGAGCATCTGGCTCTGTTTTAGTAGCTCAATACACTAATAGAAGTACAACTAATCAGACAATTACTCTGGTTGTTGGTCGTGGAGGTGTTGGGGGGCAAAAAGGAGGCTTTGACTGGGATGTTGTAGGAAGTAAAGGAACAGATGGTTTCGCTAGAGTTTCTAGTGGTTAATATTTGAAAATCTTTTACATGATGTGCAACGAAATAGAAAAGCAATTATCTCAAAAAAATGCTGAATTTATCTCGTCGCGCATCAAAGCTTCCACCACCATCAACATTGAGAACTTGACCAGTAATAAAACCTGCATGATCTGACAGTAAAAAGATAATCTAATTAAAAAGTTAAATTATTATTAATTTTTCCCACCCCTTTATTCACTCCAAACCATTGCAAATGAGTCTCATTTATATATACTTTACTCACTTTTTTTGAGTCTAGTCAGCACTCTTGTTTGTTCGCTTGAATAGTCGCTCTTTTTTAGCCTTTCACGATTTTTATATCACTTAGGTATACTTATGTTTGCTTTCTCCCCGCGTAAAAATTTAATTACTGTTGAAATTTTAAAACATAGTAGCCCCTTACTCTTATCCCTCATTCCAATGATGTCTTGGGCAGAAGCAACCGCAATTCAACCGGCACAACTAGAAACGATTAAGGTTCAGGCTGAAGCAGACACAAGTTATATCGCAACACAAACGGCGTCGACGCTAAGAGGCAAACAAAAAAATCTAGAAAGCCCGCAAACTGTAAACGTCGTATCTAAGCAATACATGAAAGATTATTTACCTGCGAACTTGGACAATGCACTGACCCAAGTCAGCGGCATTACACAGGGTAATACTTTAGGGGGTACACAAGACACCGTAATGAAACGCGGTTTTGGTGATAACCGTGACGGTTCAGTTACCGTAAATGGTATGCCAATTGTGCAAGGCCGAACCATGAATGCGGCCGTTGAACAAGTTGAAGTCTTAAAAGGTCCTTCTTCATTACTCTATGGCATTATGGACCCGGGTGGTGTGGTCAATGTCATTACAAAGAAACCTGAGACGACTCAGAAAACTGAACTTTCCGTTTACGGCTCAAGCTTTGCTGCGGGCAAAAATGGTTTAGGTGCAAGCATAGATACTACGGGTGCAATTGGTGATAGTAATTTTGCTTATCGCTTTATTGCCGATCATTCTGATGCGGACTACTGGCGTAATTTTGGTAATCTCAAACAGACTTTAATTGCTCCGTCTGTAGCATGGGATAATGGTCAAACTAAAGTGAACCTGAGTTATCAATATCGTCACTTTGATGTACCTTTTGACCGCTCTACCGTTTTTGACCCGAAAACCAATAAAGCCCTACCGATCTCTAAATACCAACGTCTAGATGAAGCTTTTAACCAAATGAAAGGTGAAGATCATTTGGCGCAATTGTTAGTTGACCATCAAATTAATGATAACTGGTCAGCTCACTTTGGTTATACCTACAACTACGAAACTTATGATGCCAACCAGTTACGTGTGACCAAGTTAGATACAACTAAACACACCGTGACACGCCGTACCGATGCGACTTTAAATGCACAAAGCGTAGATAGTAATGCTCAAGCTTATATTAATGGTTCAACCAACCTGTTCGGTTTAAAGCATGATATTCAATTCGGTTCAGACATCGAATATCGTAAGTATTTCCGTCCAGATATGGTTCGTAGTAAAACTACTTCCACAATAGATTATTTAAATCCAAGTTTTGGAACTGTCGAACCATCTCGTGAGATTAGCAAAGATGATAGTGATCAAACCGATAAACTGCATACCTATGGTTTTTATGTACAAGATGCAATTCACCTAAATGAAAAATGGATTGCAGTGCTTGGTGGACGTTACCTGAACTATCAGCAAACTGCTGGCCGTGGCAGACCATTTAAAGAAAATACCAACACCAATGATGATGCTTGGCTTCCACATGCAGGTTTAGTTTATAAATGGAATGACCAGCTTTCATTCTATGGTAGTTATACCGAGTCACTTAAGCCGTCTTCTTCTATTGCACCTTTGGGTGGCGATGCTGTTATTAACTCTGATGTTCAACCGGAACAAGCCAAGTCTTATGAAGTTGGTGCGAAATATGAGTTAAATGACCGTGTTAAAGCAAACTTTGCACTCTATGATATTAAAAAACGTAACGTTTTAGCTAAAGTGACTAACTCATCAACTGGTGAAGTTGAACTGCATACTACAGGTGCAGTACGTTCTAAAGGTGTTGAACTCGACCTAACAGGACGTGTAACCGATCAGCTTGATGCGACCCTTACCTATGCTTATACAGATGCGAAAGTAACTGAAGATGAAAGTGGCCTTGAGGGCAATCGCTTAAATAATGTAGCGAAAAATACTGCATCTTTGGCACTAGCGTATAACTATGGCGAACTTTACAACGGTAATTTACGTTTTGGTATAAGCGGTAATTATGTTGGTAAACGTGCTGGGGATTCGGAAAATACCTTTGACCTGCCCGACTATACCCTTGCCAATGCTTTTGTCAGTTATGACACGACCATTGCCAAGCAAGCAGTTACGTTCCAATTTAATTTAAATAATATCTTTGACAAAACCTACTACACAGCCAGTGTAAATAATTTGGCCGTGTCTCAAGGTGATTCTCGCCAAGCGGTATTACGTGCAACCTTTAAATTTTAAAACATGGGATTAGAGCAGTGCCTAAATCGCTGCTCTTTTGAAATCAATATGAAAAAGCTTCTTTCTATCGTAGTGTTGATTGGCACATTGTTTAGTTCTGCTGTTTATGCTCAAACGCGAATTGCCTTGATCTCTCAAGTTAAAGGTGCCTCGGCGAGTACAGATATTGCCATTCAAAAATACTTGCAAAGCAAGGGCTATCAAGTTGAGGTGTTAGATCAATCTGTTTCACCAAACAGTTTAAAGAACACAGATTTAGTCATTATCTCTTCTACTGTTGCTTCTAAAAACCTTCAATCTGGTTGGCGTCAACTTCCTCTTCCAATCATGACATGGGAAAACGACTACCTTGATGATTTGGCAATGACCGGTAAACGTATTAATACCGATTTTGGCGAAGTCGAGAAAGAACGTTATTTGTGGCTAGTCAATGCACCGCATCCCCTCTCTGCACAGCTTCCTGCTGGAACTCGCAATGTATATAAGGCTCAAGCGCCTATGAGTTGGGGCAAGCCCGGTTTAGGTGCCACCATTATTGAAACGATTTATGGACAACCTGAAAAAGTAGCCATTTGGGGATATGAGAAAGGTGCAACAATGGATTATGAATCTTTAGCGCCTGCAAAGCGTCTTATGTTCTTCCTTAACAATGACACCTTTACCAATCTATCTGACGATGGTTTAAAGCTGTTTGATGCCTCAATTCAATGGCTTACCCATAAATAAAACCATTTATGATGCAGCTCTCAAGGTTTTTATAACACTTTGGCGAGCTGCAATTAATAAACAACATTTACGCGCACCCAATCCTCATACTTTGTAGCCTGAACATTGGTACTTGATGTAATTACCCCATGTATAGGAATATTTTCTTTCATTCCCGTTGCAAAACCTGAGTGTATTTTACTTCCTGCCCCACCCCAAATTTGGGTATGACCAGCATCCTGATACAACACATATGCCACAGAAGCCGTGCTTGCAGCAGACTTAAGCTCAAAGTTATTGTCTGAGGTGACGGCGACTTGATACGGTGTATTTTTGCTGCATTGGACAGAGACATCGGTTCTTGTGGCTGAAACTGGCTGCGCACGTACAACTGTACCAAAATCTAGATTTCCTTGGGTTGAAACTTCGCAAGTGTCTACAATGGTTAAACTCACCTTTAATGAAGTAGATGCATTTCCAGCATGTGCGCTATTTATTATCAGCATTCCCATAAGGGAAAATAAGGCGTACTTAATGACTTTCATTTCTTCTCCTTATCTTTTTTTGTTCTATTTTCTACTCATCTTTATATTGTCATTTTTCTGTTTTACTAAAGAAACAGTTTCAGGGTCTTTTAGTTATAAAGCTTAATATTGCCTACTGTCAATCGATAATAATCACATGATTTTCATATTAAACTTATAATTTGTGATGAATTAAACGTAATTTATTTAGTTTAAAAAGTAGTTAATATTTTTTATTTCTATTAATTGTCTACACCAATCTATCTAATGATGAATTGAAAATTTTAGATGTCTCAGTTCAATAGCTAATTAACAAATAAGACCTTTTGTACAGCTCTACCTGTTTTCATTCAATGTATCGTGTTGAGGCGCACAAGAAACATTTCATTCACGACAAAACAATTAAGAGAAAAATATTATTTTATTTTAAAAACAGATATATAACTTAATACTTGAAGAGCAAATATAAAGGTAAAAAATGAAATCCAGTTATAATTATCAACTAAATAAGATGCAACTGGTACAGATACCAAAATTAAAAGCATAGACAAAGATGTTAAAATAGAAAATTTAAATGATGACCTAGCACTATTAACAGCTTGCATTAAATAATTGGAAAAAGAATAAGTAACAAAGCTAGATGAAACAATATTGAGTGAGAACAAGACAAGTAAATAAACTTTATTAATTTCATTATAAAAACTTACATAGATAAAGAACAACAAGGTTAATGATTTCAGTAACAAAGAAAACAACATTATATAATTTGCTGGAAATTTACTACTCATCCGTCCCCAAGCATAACCACAAAATACAACAGCAAGTAGCGGTAAAATAGTATTAACCACACCAAAAAACTCAAGAGTTAGCTCAAACTTTTTAATAAAAAATATGATCACAAAAGAAGATAAGGTTAAATCAAAAAGCTTATAAAATGTTGAATAAAAAAACAATTTACTTATATCAGAAAGAACAGAAAACGAATCTTTTAAATTGTATAGACTAGTTTTCACAATAAAAAATAAAGAGATCGGTGGTAAAAACATTAAAAAATAGAATAAGTTTTCCCGACTAAATTTCCAAAAATCGCTTAACTTATTAACAGTAAAAACTATAAAAAAAATCAGAAAAATCAAAGAGGAAAATACAAATAAGTGGCTTAAACTTCCTTGGAAGATTTTATTAAAAATAAATAGAACTGCCCCACCTGCAAAAATAGAAGCAATTCTCCACCCAAAAATGTAATAAGACAATAAAGAGCTACGCTCTTCATCTGTAAAATTTTTAATTAAGTTTGCATCTGTCAAGATATCAAAACATGCTCCTAAGAATGCCAAATTGATTAACATTATAATAAAAACAATACTATATAAATCCGAAAAGAGGATTAATAAAAAGAAGCTAAAGCTGATTAAAATTATAAATATGGATATTAAAAATTTGATAGATGATTTATCAACTGAATCGGCAAAGCCACTCCATAAAAATTTAAAAGAATAAGGCAGTAAGGCAAATACCATCGTAGAGATAAAAGAAACTGGATAGCCCAAATGTGTGAAAGCTGCTTGAAGTGTAACTGTTAAAAAGCAATATATATAACCAGACAAAAACCCGAAAAATGCTAACTTTAAATTATTCATAAAATACAACCAGTTAATTACTCCATTTAACAAAGAGAACTATTTAAAAATAATTCTTTTTTAATTTTTTAAAAATATATTTATATCCACATTTATCAACTTATATTATTTTTTTAGTTTTTTTAAATTTTTATATTATATTTTTGTATTTCTTTAAACATTATAAATTAATTTTCTTCGGGTTTTACTTTTCTAAATATTTTAGAAAACAATTGATGATGAAACCAATCAACCTAGAGCTTTGGTAAAGTTTAGCGAAGATAAAAACGGTCTTCTCACTGTAAATATTGAAAAAATCCTTGTTACAAGTGAAGCCAATAAATGTACGATGTGTGAAGGTACTTATAAAAACAAATCTTTAATTGGTTTAACCATTGTCAAAAATTTAAAAAATGTTGGTCAAAATAAATATGACAAAGGGTCTATTCTTGACCCACAGTCAGACACAACCTATCGCTTTAGTGTAACTGTATCACCAGATGGCGAAAAACTTACTGCGCGTGGCTATATTGGTATTTCTGCAATTGGTCGAAACCAAACATGGTACCGAGTTAAATAATTCATAAAGTAGCTTTTGACCAACGCCCTGTAGCTACTCACCGATCATAAATACGGTCTATATGTGATGTAAAAATTATGTAGTAGACAGTGTTATGATCGGTATTTAGCCTGAATGATCAGTGTGATAATCACGAATAACGAAGGGATTGCAGCAATCACAAATAAATGGGTAATGACCAAAAATTGAGAGAGATACCCGCCAAATAACGGCCCAATAACCGAACCCAAACGGGCAATTCCAATACTCCAACCCACCCCTGTAGTACGAAGTGAAACTGGGTAATAACTGGCAGACAAAGCATTAATGGCAGGTTGTCCGCCAACAATGGCAAAGCCAGCAATAAAAATAATAATAAACAATAAAACGATATGACTAACAGCATACCCAATTAAAGCAACACTCATCACTGCGACAAAAAAAACAGGAATTAATACTTTATAAAATCCAGTCTTATCAATTTTAAGGCCCATCACAACACTACCAATCGTACCGCCTAATTGTAGGGTGGATCCGATCATTAATGCCTGATTCAATGAAAGTCCTGACTCTTTAGCCAAAGTCGGTAGCCAGTTCGACAGGAAATAAAGGCTGATCATATTTAAAATACTGATGATCCAGATGGAATAGGTAAAAAACGCACGCTTATTTTTAAACAACTCTAGCGGCGACTTTTTAACCTCAACTTCAGTGTTATTAATGATTTTTATTTCTGAATTAAACGTTAGTGCGGGATAAAACTTCTTTAACCAAAACAAAATTTTAGGGTTGTTTTTGTTGTCTTCACTCAAAAAATATAAAGACTCTGGCATTTTAAAGAATGTAATAAAGAAAATAATTAAAGGGATAATTCCGCCAAAATAGAAAATCGACTGCCAACCGCCCCAAGGAACCAATAAGGCTGATATACCGCCCCCTAGCATTGCCCCAACCGTATAACCACAAGATATAACCATCATGGTAAAAATACGAGATTTATATGGAACAATTTCGGAGCTATAAGCCATCACATTTGGCATGATACCGCCTAAAAAAACTCCTGTAACAAAGCGAATTACGGTCAATTGCTCGATATTGCCTACATGTGGTGTTAACAGCATTAATATCGAGAACATAAAGGTCGAGATGAGCAGTATAGGACGGCGGCCAAACCGATCAGAAAGTGAACTTAATAAAAATGATCCGACAAATAAACCAAATAAGCTTGCGCTAAACACAACGCCGAGCATGGTTTTTTGAACGCCCCAGTCTTCTATAATCATTGGAGCTGCGTAAGCCATGGACTGGATGTCATAACCATCCATAATCATTAGCAATAAACAAGTGACCAGAATAAATTTTTGATAACGCCCAACTTTCTGCTGATTGATCAAATCACTTAATGCAACTTCTTTCATGGTATTCCTTTCTCCATGACGCGCTTTAAATTAATTCCATTTTTACGATATACGTAATCGATTTACGATTAGCGTAAATAAAATAACACACCTCATCTCACGGCGTCTATGGTCTGCTCATCTGATAACAATCAAGCAAACCATATTCCCCTTTATTTAAATAACTCGTTTACTTCAAACAAATAGGTTTAAAAAAGCAGTCCATCGCTGCATCCCTGTTTTCCACACTATCTGTACTTAAAAACTCAAACATTAAGCCATCTATTAAGTTTAAAACCATGTCGGCATCGGGTTTTAACACACTCATTTCTAAGCTAAAAATCAGTTCAAAAATTTCACGGGTCAGCCATTTTCTATACTCAACTGCCATACGGTAAGCCTGCGGGTAAACCACTTTAATTTCAAAAAAAGCCTTAAGTAATAAGTGGTACAGGCTATTAGAATTAACATGTAAAACCACGATTTCTTTGAGCTTATCAATGGGTGTGCGGTAATGGCTTGAGTAAATAATGGCTAGTACTTCTTCTTTGAGTAAACTTTTCTGAAAGGCAATACACATTTCAATCAGCCCTTCTTTTGAGCGAAAATAGTTATATAGCGTCGCCTTGGGTACTTCGCACTGTTTGGCAATCAGGTCTACACCTGCGGTGTGAAATCCATAAGTGGTAAATAGACCAATAGCCGTTCGAATAATGTGTAATTTTTTGGAAGAGATTTCTAAATAATTTGGCATAGTTTTACCATTATAAATTCTTGTTGTTTCTAAACGAGATACTTTTTTGGGAGAAAAAAGGCATAGCAAAGCCGTAAAGACTGTGCTTGGCACATCTCAAGTTTTGTTGTTGCTAAGTTCTAAGTAAAAATGACTTACGGCCTGAAAACCTGAGGGCGTTCAAGCTGCTTTAATTTTTAAGCTGTGTCGTTATAGCTTTTGGCAGCCGCTGCCAAGAAATAATGGATGTGCAAAGCCAACTCCTTTTTATTGGGAGTTCTGCCAGACATTAAAATTATGGTGGCAGAACGAAAGGGGGTTCGCGGACTGGCCTTAAGATTCCAGCACACCCAAAGGTGTCCCCCTCCCGTTCTGAACTGCACCCCATAAGTTAGACTTTTTAAACTTATGAGGTGTGCCCTATGCCAATTCCGAAGCATTCAAAAGAGTTAAAATTAAAAGTCATTCAAGCTTATTTAGATGGAAGTAAAGGATATAAAATCCTTTCACAAGAATTTAATGTTGATCTCCAAACCATCCGCTTATGGATTGAAAACTATAAGGCACAAGGTGAAGATGGCCTGAATGTTAAAACTAAAAAAACCTACTACTCTTCCGAATTTAAAATCAAGGCTGTACAAATGCTTCTTGATAAGATACCGGTAAGAGAAGTTAGAAGACGGTTAAATCTGAGCGGGACGTCAATTTTAAGAAGGTGGCTCGCTCAGTATCATAAAGAAGGGATTGCCGGGTTTAAT
>NZ_JFWX01000069.1:0-12430 GCF_000588095.1 Acinetobacter sp. 1130196
AACAGTCACTCCTCCAGATGATGAGACTCAAGGCATCGCAAATCACCTGATTGCTTTCTTTGAAAAAGAAGTTGCTGAAGGCCGTTTACCTAAGAACCTTGGTCCATTACAAGCAGGAATCGGTTCAATTGCCAATGCAGTATTAACAGGTTTAAAAGATTCTAATTTTGAAGACCTCATCATGTACTCAGAAGTACTACAAGACTGTACTTTTGAACTCATTGATGCAGGTAAAATGAAGTTTGCTTCTGGTAGCTCAATTACCCTTTCAGCTAAATGTGGTGAGAAAGTTTTTGGCAATATCGAAGCTTACAAAGACAAATTAGTACTTCGTCCACAAGAAATTTCGAATCACCCTGAGCTTGTACGTCGTTTAGGTATTATCGGCATTAACACTGCACTTGAGTTTGATATTTACGGCAACGTGAACTCAACTCACGTATGTGGTACTAAAATGATGAACGGTATTGGTGGTTCAGGCGACTTCGCTCGTAATGCTCACTTGGCAATTTTTGTGACCAAATCAATTGCTAAGGGTGGCGATATCTCTTCTATTGTGCCAATGGTAAGCCACGTTGACCACAGTGAACACGACGTTGATATTTTAGTAACAGAGCAAGGTTTAGCAGACTTACGTGGCTTAGCACCTCGTGAACGTGCTCGCGCAATTATTGATAACTGTGTGCATCCGCTTTACCGTGATGCATTGAACGACTACTTTGATCGTGCCTGTGCCAAAGGTGGACATACTCCTCATTTACTTCGTGAAGCATTGTCTTGGCATGCAAACTTCGAAGAAACAGGTCAAATGCTTCAAGCGGCACCTGTTGCAAAATCAGCGTAAGCAATATTTTTAATTTAAGCACTCCTACGGGGGTGCTTTTTTATTTGTTTAAATTATTCACAACTACTGCTCAATTGCGTATTTTTATTTTATCTTTTCAATACATCAAAACAAAAAGTAGAAATCCATATGTTTATTATTCGTCAATTTACAAATGCAGATCTGGATGATGTGGTCAATTTATGGGAAAGCTGCGACCTAACCCGTCCATGGAATAATCCTGAAACCGATATATTTAGAAAAGTCTCACAACAGGATGATTTGTTTTTGGTTGCTATTAAAGATGAGGAATTGATTGGCACGCTCATGGGCGGCTATGACGGTCATAGAGGCTGGATTAACTATTTGGCTGTTCATCCCCACCAACAACGCTTAGGAATCGCTACAGCGCTTGTTCAGCAGCTTGAAAAGCGCCTTATCGCTCGTGGCTGCCCAAAACTTCAATTATTGGTGCGTAAAGACAATCTAAATGTGCTGAACTTTTACGAACAGCTCGGTTATGACGAAGTAGAAGCCGTATGTTTAGGAAAACGACTCATTAATGATAGTCCTCACGAGTAAAGACAAATTTCAGTTGAGCCATTTCTAGAAAGTTCAAACATTGTTGGGGATAAGTGAGTTTGCTTGTGGATAAAATGAGATTTATACACAAGTGAAGTCTTAATATTTTTTATTAAATAAATAGGCATGAAAAAAGCCCCATACTTTAAAGTATGGGGCTTTTTCGAATATGGTGGCGAGACCCAGGATCGAACTGGGGACACACGGATTTTCAATCCGTTGCTCTACCTACTGAGCTATCACGCCGATGGCCTGTATTAAGCCGCATCTCAGAACAATAGTCAACAATTATCCTGAGTTTCTGATTTAAATGAGTATTTTTTATACTTAAAAAAAATCCCTGATGGGATCAGGGATTGAAAACACAAATAATGGTGGCGAGACCCAGGATCGAACTGGGGACACACGGATTTTCAATCCGTTGCTCTACCTACTGAGCTATCACGCCGATGGCCTGTATTAAGCCGCATCTCAGAACAATAGTCAACAATTATCCTGAGTTTCTGATTTAAATGAGTATTTTTTATACTTAAAAAAAATCCCTGATGGGATCAGGGATTGAAAACACAAATAATGGTGGCGAGACCCAGGATCGAACTGGGGACACACGGATTTTCAATCCGTTGCTCTACCTACTGAGCTATCACGCCGAAGTGGGCGTATTAAACAATGTTTATAAGAAGACGTCAAGCAACTTCCGTATTTTTTGTAACAAGTGTTTAATTTTAAATCACAAGTACAGGAAAAATGGAATTTTAGCTATGCAATTTACCAATATGCGCTAAACAGCGATGAATGGCACCGCAGCCTGGCTCAAAAATTTTAACGCCTTTTGATTCTTCTATACGACAAGCTTCTTCTACCAAGCGCTCAGCTACCCCACGACCACGGTTAGCAGGGTGTACAACAATATATTCAAGTACCTTGCTTTCGCCTTGTCCTGAACACCAGATTGCACCTATAATTTTGGTGTTAAATTCGGCAGTGTATAGCGTGGTATACTGCTGTAAATCTTGTTCAAGTTGTTCAATCGCATCGTGCCCGTCACCAAACTCCGGACTTGTGTCATACAGTCGCTCAAGCTGATCGCGGATCTCTGAATTATCTAGAGAACTATAAGCATGTACGGTAATAGGCATTGATTAACCCTCCTGAGCAAACTATGATGCTGTCACGAATTCGTCACAGCGAAATTGTCGTTAACATCCAATCATTTTTGACGTTTTTTGAGGAACGTGTCCATGACGCAACGTATCAGTGAAGTGGTTAGAAATACCAATGAAACCAAAATTCGAGTTCGTTTAAATCTCGATGGTACTGGTCAAGGCACACTAAACACCGGAGTTCCATTTTTAGACCATATGATTGATCAAATCAAGCGACATGGCTTATTTGATATCGATATTCATTGTGATGGAGACTTAGAGATTGACGATCACCATACCGTAGAAGACTGCGGTATCACGCTTGGACAAGCTTTTGCACAAGCTTTAGGTGATAAAAAAGGTTTACGTCGTTATGGACATTTTTATGCGCCATTAGACGAAGCTTTATCTCGTGTGGTTGTAGATTTGTCTGGTCGTCCGGGTTTATTTATGGATATTCCATTTACTCGCGCGCGCATCGGTACCTTTGACGTAGACTTATTTTCCGAGTTTTTCCAAGGTTTCGTAAACCACGCCCTTATGACCTTACATATTGATAACTTGAAAGGTAAAAATAGCCACCATCAAATCGAGAGTGTATTTAAAGCACTAGCGCGTGCTTTGCGTATGGCATGTGAAATTGATCCACGTGCTGAAAACACGATTGCATCGACAAAAGGTAGCCTCTAATGACACGTATCGCGTTACTTGATTATGGCATGGGCAATCTACACTCAGCTGCTAAAGCACTTGAGCATGTAGGTGCTACAGTCGATGTAACTAACGACCCAAAATTAATTGCACAAGCCGACAAAATTGTTTTCCCGGGTGTTGGGGCAATGCGTGACTGTATGCAAGGCATGCGTGAAGCAGGTATTGATGAAGTCGTACGCAACGCTGCTTTTAATAAGCCAGTTCTTGCAATCTGTGTAGGCATGCAAGCGCTTCTACAAAGCTCTGAAGAAAATGGCGGTGTAGATGCCTTAGGTATTTTTGAAGGTGTTGTTAAACACTTCCCTCAAATGGAAGGCTTAAAAGTCCCACACATGGGCTGGAACCAAGTTCACCAAATGGACCCAAGCCATCCAATGTGGAACAACATTGATCAAGATGCTCGCTTCTACTTTGTACACAGCTATTATGTTGAACCGAAAGATGAAAATCTTGTAGCTGCAACATGTGAATACGGCGTGAACTTCTGTACGGCAATTCACAAAGATAATTTATTTGCGACTCAATTCCACCCAGAGAAAAGTCACACTGCAGGTTTACAGTTACTGAAAAACTTTGTGGAATGGAATATTTAATTTCACAAAAGCTTTAAACAGATCAGGTCTAGATGGCCTGATCTTTTTTTTTATTTATAATAACAAGCAATCATTTATAGAATGATATTTTATTCAACAAAATATTGAATATTCATACTTTTAAATAAAACCAAATGAACAGGATAAACACAATGAATTCACCTTTTGAAAATCAGCCACTTCAGCAAGATTCGCCCTTTAAGGCAAATGGACGTTTTGGACGGCTCTCTTATGCTGCTTGGACCTTCCTATTTACGTTAACCCTCGCTGCTGCTGTTCTACTTATTATTTTTACTTTCGGTCTTACACAAAATGAGGGCACCCCAGGTTTTACTGCGCCGGGCATCATCGCTATTGCCATTCTCTATATCGTCGGTATTTATATTAGCTTCGTATTTACTATTCGCCGTTTGCATGACCGTAATAATACAGGTTGGTTATCTTTACTCATGCTCGTACCGGTCGTGAACATTGGCCTTGCCGTTTATTTATTTTGTGCAAAAGGAACTGAAGGCCCTAATGATTATGGACCGAAGCGTCCAACGCCAAGCTGGGAACGTGTTTTAGGCTGGATTTATATTGCACTTATTCCACTTGCAGTCATTTTTGCTATTGTTGCCACAATCATGGCTCCTACCTATGAAGGCTATGTTGAAAAAAGCGAGAGCGTTATCATTGGGTCCCCATCTCAGTCTCAATAATTTTTAAAGTTTCCTAAAGCCTAGTTCTCTAGGCTTTATTCATATATAAAGGGAATAGCTCAATTTATTTGTACGCTGTGAAATATGTCCGAAGCCCCGTCCCTCCTTGATAAAGCCTCTATTCAGCAGCTTCCACTTTTTAAAAATCTTAACCACCAAAATATTGTGGTGATTGAAAATATTGAGCAATGCAAAACGATTGAAGAAGAATTAAAAGCAGCGATCTTTTTAGGATTTGATTCCGAATCTAAACCGACATTTCGAGTGGGCGAAGTCTCGACAGGTCCACACTTAATTCAACTTGCCACTGAACATAAAGCCTATTTATTTCATGTAAATTCATCGACTTTAAAATTTTTACAACCTATTTTATCGAACCAAAAACAACTTAAAGTCGGCTTTGGTCTTAAAAATGATAAGCACATTTTTCATAAAAAAGGCATAGAGCTAGAAAGCAGTATTGACCTCGCCAAAAGTTTTAGTCACTTTGGTTTTAAACACCAAATGGGTGTACAAAAAGCTGTAGCACTGTTGTTTGGACAATATCTTGCAAAGTCAAAAAAAGTCGGAACATCAAATTGGGCACAAAAGCCACTTAACTCACAGCAAATCAGTTATGCCGCCGCTGATGCTTATGCTGCCTTACTAGTATTTTTAGAGCTGCGTAAACAAAACCTATTACCGGCTCACATTTCACAAACGATTCAAACCGCACTTCATGCGTAAAGTTATAAAAGTCTTTTCTAAGGCTTAGCGATTGATCAATACTTTGCTAAGATGTGCACAATTTCATAAACATGATGAAGCAAGGAGCGAAAGCATGCTAATCATTCCAGCAATTGACCTGAAAGATGGTAAATGTGTGCGTTTAAAACAAGGGCGTATGGAAGACGATACCGTTTTCTCTGACGATCCGGTTGCAACTGCCCAGCATTGGGTAAATGAAGGCGCACGTCGTTTGCATTTGGTCGATTTGAATGGTGCTTTCGCAGGTACGCCTATCCATAAACCTGTTGTTGAAGCAATTGCTAAAGCTCAGCCAGAGTTACCAATTCAAATTGGTGGTGGTATTCGCTCATTAGAAACAATTGAACACTACTTAGAAGCTGGCGTGACTTTTGTCATTATCGGGACTAAAGCCGTTCAAGAACCTGAATTTGTAGAAGAAGCTTGTAAGCGTTTTGCAGGCCACATCATTGTGGGTATTGATGCCATGAATGGTATGGTTGCAACTGACGGTTGGGCAAACGTTACCGACGTAAAAGCAACTGATTTAGCAAAACGCTTTGCTGATGCAGGCGTATCTAGCATTGTTTATACAGACATCGCACGTGATGGCATGATGCAAGGTGTAAACGTTGAGCAAACTGTCAACTTGGCTCAATACTCTGGCTTACCAGTGATTGCTTCAGGTGGCGTAACTAATCTTGATGACGTTCGTAACTTAAAAGGCAAACCAGGCATTTTAGGTGCAATCACAGGTCGTGCAATTTATGAAGGCACTCTAAACCTTCGTGAAGCTCAGCTTCTGTTAGATGAAAACCGCCTTTAATTTTTAAGATGTAAAAAAAGAGCCTGTTTAGGCTCTTTTTTTATTTATTGATATGAAAATATATTCCGAATCAATACACCACATTACGAATAAATTTAAGCACTTGATTACCACTATTAATATAAGTGTAAGTTACTGAACTGGCATATATAATTGAAGAACCAGCAGCTATAGTTTTTGTGCTATCTACAAATTGTATGGTTAGCTCACCTTCTAATACATAAATAAGTTCTTGCCACCCTTCTGGGTCTGCTTCAGCAATATAAGACTCCCCTACTGCCAAAGACCATGTCCAAAGCTCAACTTGAGAACGGGAAGGAACTGAAGCCAGTAAAGTAGCTTTACTTTCTTCTTTTTCGCCTTGCCAAGCAAGTACATTAACCAACGCATGTTCTTTATGCTCTGGTGCACTTACAATCGTTCTAAAGTTTACGCCCAACACTATCGCAATCGCATCGAGCTTAGCTAGGCTGATATTGACTTGTCCTGTCTCTAAAGCAGCAATAGTACGTCTACTTACACCCGCCTGGTCTGCTAATTCCTGTTGGCTTAAACCACGCTCATCTCTTAATGAACGAATATTTGTGCCTACGTGCTGTAAAACGGTACTCGAATGGCTCATAGAATAGGTGTACAGAAAATTTGAGCAATATATTGCACAAAACAGAAGAATAGCGCAATATGTGCAGTATATTGCACAATTCATTCTAATTTTGAGTATGTCACCAATTTCTTTGAGTTCAAGCAAAGCCCCACAGTTAGCACTCGTTTTGATTACTATGATTTGGGGCGGAACATTTCTTACAGTGCAATATGCACTGAATTTTACATCGCCTATGTTTTTTGTAGGCTGCCGCTTTGCTGTAGCAGCACTAACGTTATTGCTTATTTCATTCAAAAGCATGAAAGGCGTTACGTTAAAAGACTTAGGTGCTGGTAGTGTGATTGGTCTAGTCATTGTGGGCGGCTATGGAACTCAAACAATTGGCCTGCAAACCATTCCGAGTAGTGAGTCAGCTTTCTTAACGGCGCTTTATGTTCCACTTGTTCCTATTTTAATGTGGCTCATCTTTAGAAAGACGCCACATGTCATGACTTGGGTGGGAGCAGCTTTGGCTTTTGCTGGTCTTGTTTTATTGACAGGGAATGGTTTTGAGCAAATTTCATTAAGTTTTGGGCAGCTTTTAACAGTACTTGGCTCAGTTGCGATTGCTTTAGAAATTATTTTTATTAGTTATTTTGCTGGAAAGGTAAATTTGCGTCGTGTGACCATTATTCAACTTGCTGTCGCATCTCTACTTTCGTTTGCCGTTATGCCTGTGGTGGGCGAGCAAACGATTCCAGCATTTTCATGGCCGCTTGTACTTACAGCTGTTACATTAGGTTTAGCAAGTGCACTGATTCAATTTGTGATGAACTGGGCTCAGCGTATGGTCGATCCTTCACGTGCTGCGATTATTTATGCAGGAGAACCTGTTTGGGCTGGGGTTATTGGCCGAATCGCAGGTGAGCGTTTACCACTGATTGCCCTTTTTGGCGGTGCTTTAGTGGTGTTAGGTGTTTTAGTCAGTGAGTTAAAACTTAAGTTACCCATTAAAAAAACTAAAAGAATTCGAGAATAAAAAAGAGAGCTTAACGCTCTCTTTTTTATTTATTAAGGTTGGTACATCGGGCGGTTATCATTTAACGCAATCAGACCGCGAATTGCACGATATACGATCCAGATCCATGCCGCTGTAATCACGCCCACACAGAATACGGTCGATGAGATCGCAACACCTGCAAATAAATCGGTATTTTCACCTGTAAAAAACAAGAAAATAAACGGTAAAAAGGCAATAATATTCCAAGCGAGATACCACCAGAATGTTCTGATTTGCCAAGTAAAGTGACTCGCAAAAATTGAACCTTGAACATCGGAACGTTTTACGTAGTTAATAATTAAAGCAATAATCGCAAGTAAGCCGCCCGTAAAAATGGCAACAATATAAAGTACATACAAAATAAGTGTTAAAGTACGATTTGGATCTTGGTCGATAGAACTATTCATTTTTATACCTCTCAAGTTTAATAAAACAATTTACTTTTATGATCCCCGCAAAACGTTTAAAGGAGAAATTAGCCACAAAATCAAAAGTAAATGAAGGAATATGGTACAAAAATAAATCTTACGAAATGGTTGTTTTTGTGTTTTATGTCTCAGTTTTTGTTGTGCCCACCATGCAGCTGGCCAACCGCCTAAAAAACTCACAATATGTAAAGTCTGTTCAGGAATACGGCGATTGCCTAGTTGTGCGGCTTCTTTATCTTGTGAATATAGCCAATAACTTAAGACATTCGTCATTAAGATAAACAATAAGGTATAAGCTGGCAGAACATGGATAAAACTCATAATGCCCATTAGAACAAAATAAAATACGATGCCCATTTGCATGGCAGACCATGGTTTTGCCTGAAATGAAGATTCTGTTTTTGCTGACTTTGAAGCTTTACGCGTTTGTGATGCCTTTAAATAAGTGACTTGCTGGGCACGGAAGCGACCTCGCTCATCTAAAATGACCAAATACTCTAGTGCACAACCAATAATTGGCCGAGGTCCGGGGCGTGCAAAATCTTTGATATGCAAAAAGACTCGCTCTTTTTCAGCATCATCTGGCTGAATAAAGCCATAACCTTTTTCGTCGAACCATTCGACTAATCGCCCCTGATCTCGCATCTTTATTCCTTTTATGCTTTTACATGACTTAAACGGTCTTGCATCATTGCTCGCATTTCTTGCGGATCTTTTTGCAAAATGTCGTCGCCTGTACGTCCTTCTTCTTTATTTTTTTGAGCAACTTGCAAACGCATTGACCAGAAACGGCACGCTGCCATTGCTAAGAATACATCTAAACATTCAAGTTCATCTGAAGTAAGCACTCGAACTTTTTGGTATGCCGCTAAGTAAGCTGCCACTTTGTCTGTGTTTAAATGTGCTGCTGGATATTCGGTACAAAAATCATTGATGGTAATCGCAATATCAAACAGTAATTCATCTTGATTTAACTCGTAAAAATCTAAGATACCTTGTAATTGATCACCTTCAAACAATGTATTGTCGCGGAATAAATCTGAATGAATAAAACCTGTTGGTCGGTTTGAATACTGTGCTGTTTTCGCATTAAACGCTTGATAGACCTGCTCAAGTAAAGCTTGGTCATCTTGAGTCATATTTGGCTTAAGCTGCTCTGCAACGCCTGTCCAGTATTGATGATCGCGTCGATATTCACGCTCAAGCGGAAAATCTTGTAAAGCCACATGCAGTTTCGCTTGTGCATCTGCAATTGCCGCAACTTGGGCTACTGTGGTTTGCATGGGATGGTGCCCCATAAGACGTGGTGCAATCTGTGCAGGCTTTTCTGCAATAACGTGAACCGCTTGGCCGCTATGCTTTAATGGCACGGCAACGGGTACATCATGAGTGCCTAATTGTTCAAGTACAGGAATAAGTTCACCTGCCCCTTTGGCATCTAACTCTTCAAACACGGTAAGTACATATTGTTTGCGGTTTACATCAACCAAAAAATAATTGGTGTTTTGAATACCTCCCTGAATTGGGTTCAGCTCCAACACCTCTAATCCATAAGGTGCAGCAAAGGTGCGAACTTCATCTAAACTCAACGGGGTATAAACCGACATGGAAAACCTGCAAAAAACATCTGTGAAGTTTGATAGAATACCTCTTCCCTCCATGAAGGTGTAGCGCCTGTGTAGGAACTTTCACCAACGGCGATTATTTTTGGAAAAAGCTATGCTTGCTAAACGTATTATTCCTTGCCTAGACGTTGATAACGGACGCGTAGTTAAAGGCGTTCAATTCCTCGATATTCGTGATGCAGGCGACCCTGTTGAAGTGGCTCGTCGCTATAACGAACAAGGTGCAGACGAAATTACTTTCTTAGACATTACCGCTACACATCATGGCCGCGATACCACTTACCGTACTGTTGAACGTATGGCCGAGACTGTATTTGTGCCCTTAACTGTCGGTGGTGGAGGACGTAAGGTTGAAGATATTCGTGCGTTATTAAATGCAGGTGCAGACAAAGTGAGTATTAACTCGGCTGCCGTATTTAATCCGGAATTTGTTCAAGAAGCCTCACAGCATTTTGGCGCGCAATGTATTGTGGTTGCGATCGATGCCAAAAAAACTGGCGACAACAAATGGGAAATCTTTACTCATGGTGGCCGTAAACCAACGGGTATTGATGCGATTGAATGGGCTGTAAAAATGGCTGACTACGGTGCGGGTGAGTTACTCATTACCAGTATGGATGCCGACGGCACTAAAGCAGGTTACGATATTGCTTTAATGCGTGCCATTAATGACCGCGTTACTATTCCAACGATTGCCTCAGGCGGTGTAGGTAACTTACAACACCTTGCAGACGGTATTTTACAAGGTGGTGCCGATGCAGTATTGGCAGCAAGTATTTTCCACTTTGGCCAATATACGATTCCAGAAGCTAAACAATATTTAGCTGAACAAGGCATCGAAATGCGCTTGTAAGCTTATTTATATTTAAAGGGGCAATATGCCCCTTTATTTTTTATGCAGCGCCATCGACCATATTGATGTCACTAACGAGTTGAGGCTTTTCTTTTTTCTCGACCCATTTTGCAGGGAAAATTTTTTCTACAGCTTGAGAGAGTGGTCTAGCAAGCATAGTAGGTAACCTTATCCCCAAAGGGTTTTGTTCTTTTAGGTCTGCCGAAGATACCACACGTGTACCCATCACATAATCAAACCAAGGTTTGGTCACGCACCAGTTGGCGTCTTGGTTCGAGTTCATATGGTGGTCGTAATGCCACGGAATTTTACGCTTTGCCCAGTCAGGCTCTAAATGTGCACGGCGATGAATATAGTAATAATTTCCTGCACTATACCAAGCTGCAAGCGCCATTCCTTTTGAAAATGGGTAAAACATTGCACTTGAAACGGTTGCCACCACAGCAAGTGAAATTAACTCATTTTTAGTACGCCAGTTACTAACACCTTCCACATAGCAATCATCATGAAATTGTTGTTTACGGACTTCACGATGGTGTGCCCAATGGGACTCCATGCTTCTTGGTACTGGGCTATAACGCGGTTGTCCAGCACGGTGTACACCATGCAAAATATATTTATGCGCCACCCATTCAAATGCATTCGCAACTGCAATTCCTGCAATAAACCCTTTTAGCATCGCCTTACTCCTTTTTCTTTTTATTTAGAATATAAAATTCGCTATGCTAGGTATTGACCAGAATTTATGGTTTCATTGGGCTTTGTTGCACAAAGCTATTCTTGAAGGCTTCTTCAGTAATATAATTTCCAGATGAAGAAGCCTACACCTAAAATCTATCGTACAACCAATTGGTCCTCGTATAACCAAGCTTTAATCAAGCGAGGAAATATTTCAATCTGGTTTGATCCTAAGACGCAATGGTATGCACAACCACAAGGCAAGCAAGGACGAAATCAAACTTATTCCGATACAGCGATTCAATGCTGTTTAATGATCAAATCTCTATTCCGTCTTTCTTTACGTATGGTTACTGGCTTTGTTCAAAGCCTGATTAAACTCTGTGGCTTGAATTGGACAGCACCAGATTACTCCACCCTTTGTAGACGACAAAAGCATATTGATATTGCGATAAGCTATCAGAAAAGTCATGATGGGTTACACCTACTTGTCGACTCTACGGGTTTAAAGTTTTTAGGTGAAGGCGAATGGAAGCGTAAAAAACATCAGCCTGAATACCGTCGGCAATGGCGTAAACTGCATATTGGTATAGATGCTGAAACACTGCAAATACGTGCCGTTCAGCTTACTACAAATAATGTCAGTGATTCACAAGTACTAGGTGATTTACTGGATCAAATTCCACTAGATGAGCGAATAGATTCTGTCTATACCGATGGCGCGTACGACACGAAGTGCTGCAGAAAAGTGATTTCAGATCGTCAAGCACATGCAGTAATTCCACCCAGAAAGAATGCCAAGCCCTGGAAAGATTCTAAAATAAGTTCAATAGAACGAAATGAGTTACTTCAAACGGTTAAACATTTAGGCAGAACCCTATGGAAAAAATGGTCGGGTTATCACCGTCGTAGTTTGGTGGAAACCAAGATGCATTGCATCAAATTATTAGGTGATAGGCTGACGGCAAGACATTTTCAAAGTCAGGTCAATGAAATTCATGCGCGTGTGGCAGTTCTGAATAGATTTACGGAATTAGGTAGACCTCGCACCCAAGTTGTGTCTTAAATTTGAATGGATTGGGGAGAACTCAGC
>NZ_JFWX01000070.1:0-11880 GCF_000588095.1 Acinetobacter sp. 1130196
AGAAAGAATGCCAAGCCCTGGAAAGATTCTAAAATAAGTTCAATAGAACGAAATGAGTTACTTCAAACGGTTAAACATTTAGGCAGAACCCTATGGAAAAAATGGTCGGGTTATCACCGTCGTAGTTTGGTGGAAACCAAGATGCATTGCATCAAATTATTAGGTGATAGGCTGACGGCAAGACATTTTCAAAGTCAGGTCAATGAAATTCATGCGCGTGTGGCAGTTCTGAATAGATTTACGGAATTAGGTAGACCTCGCACCCAAGTTGTGTCTTAAATTTGAATGGATTGGGGAGAACTCAGCTTTTGAATGTTTATGCAACAAAGCCCTTTAAATGGTAAAGTGCTCGATTTAGCTGTTCGTGAAGCAGTAAATAATCTTGTAACAGATATTCAAAATAACCGTTGGTCAATTCAATAATTTTGGATATGTGTTAGATGAAAAAAATTGTTTTAAGTAGTGTTCTTGCTTTGGGATTGGTGGGCTGTGCCACTGGTCCTCAATCTTTATATAATTGGGGAAGTTATCCGCATCAAACTTATTTGATGTATACCGCACCTGAAAAAGCGACACCAAGTGCACAAATCACGACATTAGAAGCTGAGATTCAAAAAACTAAAGGTAAGGGCCTAGCTGTTCCGCCGGGGTTATATGCGCATTTAGGGTTATTGTATTTACAAGAAAATAATTCTCAAAAAGCAATCGAGTATTTCCAGCTTGAACGTCAAGTCTATCCAGAGTCTACAGTTTTAATGGATCGCTTATTGCAAAAAATGAATGCGAATGGTGGGAATACAAAATCATGATTAAGAAGTTTCTAATTGCTGGTTTGGTTATTTCTAGCATTACATTTACTGGTTGTGCAGTTACTCCGGCACCGAATAAAGACATAACCGCTTATAAAGCTCACATGCCAAAGTCAATTTTGGTATTGCAACCAGTCAATGATTCACCGGATGTAAAAGCGACTTACAGTTATTGGCCAACCGTAATAGCGCCTGTAGCAGAAGCTGGCTATTATGTTTTTCCCATCTCTGTTGTAGACAACATGTTTAAAGAGAATGGTGTCACCAATGGCAGTGATGCGCAGTCTATTGCTCCTCAAAAATTACAAGAGATTTTTGGTGCAGATGCCGCTTTATACATTCGAATTAAAGAATATGGCTCTAAATATCAAGTGATCCAAAGTGTTGCTACAGTAAGTGCAGATGCAAAACTTGTGGATTTAAAAACAGGCGATGTGATTTGGACTGGTGAGAAAAAGTTATCCCAATCAAGTAGTGATAATAACTCTGGTTTACTTGGTGCTGTAGTCGGTGCTTTGGTTGAACAGATTTCTAGCAACTTTAATGATCGTGCTTATCCAATAGCAAGTATGGTAAATGCTCAACTGTTTACTCCGACTCCTTATAGTCCGGGTACAGGCTTATTATATGGCCCACGCTCACCTCAGTACCAACAAGATGGAATTGCGAAGTAAATTAAAATCTAAATTTGGGTTTTAATTTATTAGACAAGTTGCTTCATATCTTTATGATTTGGAGCGCTTTATAAAAGTTGAGTTTAAGCAGGAGAGTCAGTTGAAAATTGATTTTACCTGCTTAATTCAATTGAAATTAGTTTATTTCTTTACTTTAAAACGGTATTTGCATTTTAGGCAGCGGTAGTCCTGAAATATATTTTTATCGATCATTACACCTGCTTTTTTACCAAAAATATTACCCACTACACCGCCAGTAATACCTGCACTGATTGCACCGACAAATGTGCCTACAGTACCGCCAACAATTACACCTAATGGTCCAGCTACAGTACCAATCGCTGCTCCTATAGAAGCACCTGTTGCAGCACCACCTACGGTACCCGCTGTAGTCCCTGCAGCTGTTAATAAAACACCGCCAGTGGTTTTAAGTAGTTTGTCATGGTCACGTGTTTCAATTTCTGTAGAACCACACTTTGGGCATTGCAGCGTTTTTTCCATAAAATTTTTCCTGTCTTTCATCATTAAGCGACGCAGTGAATGGAGCAAAATCAGTAAAGTGGATAAAAGAGCTATTTATGAAGCGTCTTTTTCTGATTGATGATCGCGATATATCTGGTCAGCCACGATTTTAGCTGAACATTGACACAAATATTTATAGATCATGTAAACACTTGTACCTTAATAATCATCTCTTAAAATGTCTTAAGCACCATTTTTAAAGGGATAGCATATAACTAAAAACTACTAAGTGATGGAGAATTGATCAGACGAGATGCAGATATTTGGTCTGTTGAAATTTGCAAAGAGGTGAGACTTGTTTACAGCCGCTTAAAACAATAAAGGCTTATTCTGTTTGAATAAGCCTTTTAGGACGTTCAGAGTGATTTATCTAACCTTAACACTTTATATAAACCAAGCATTAAAGTAATCCAGATCGGAATTAAAATTACTGATTCTTTAAAGCCTTGAGTCCACATAATGTATAAAATCATGCCGATAAAAGCGAGCACGACATAGTTACTCAAAGGCGAAAATAGAGCAGGAAATTTGGCAACTTTTCCATCTAGTTTCATAGCTTGCTTAAACTTTAAATGGGTAAAGCTAATAATCGCCCAGTTCAAAACTAAAGCTGCAACAGCCATATACATAAGATGGCTTAAAGCTTCTTCTGGTACAAAGTAGTTGAGTAAAACACACCCAAAAATCAGGATAGAAGAGAAGACCACAGCAGCTGTGGGTACACCTTGTTTGCTTACTTTTGCAAAGACTTTAGGGGCATTGCCCTGTACTGCCAGCCCATACAACATTCGGCTGTTGGCATACATGCCGCTGTTATAAACTGAAAGTGCAGCAGTCAAAATAATAAAGTTAAGTAAATGTGCCGCCCAACCAATGCCAAGCTGACTAAAAATCATGACAAAAGGGCTTTTATCTAAACCACCAAGGTCCAGTTGGTTCCATGGAATAAGCGACATAATAATTGCGAGCGAGGCCACGTAAAAAACCAAAATTCGAAAAATAACTTGGTTGATCGCTTGTGGAATACTTTTTTCAGGATTTTCTGCTTCAGCAGCGGTCATTCCAATCAGTTCAATACCGCCAAATGCAAACATTAAAAAGGCGAGCATATAGAACAAACCCGAAAAGCCATGCGGGAAAAATCCGCCATGTTGCCATAGGTTTGAAAAGCTCGCTATAGAATCATTGCCGGCTGTAAGTAATAAATATAAGCCAAACACAATCATTGAAATGACTGCGGTAACTTTAATAATGGCTAACCAAAATTCAGATTCGCCATAAAATTTAACATTGCCTAAGTTCAAGCACGTGACCAGCACAAAGAAAAATAAAACCGAAACCCATGCTGGAATATGAGGCCACCAATAATGTACATATTTAGCCACGGCGGTAAGCTCAGTCATCGCAACTAAAATGTACACAACCCAATAGTTCCAGCCCGATAAAAAACCGGGAAATCTTCCCCAATACTTTTGTGCAAAATAGCTAAAAGAGCCAACTACAGGTTCTTCGACAATCATTTCACCCATTTGGCGCATAATTAAAAATGCAACCAAACCAACAATGGCATAACCCAAAATGATTGAAGGACCAGCAGACTGAATGACTTGTGCAGAGCCTAAAAAAAGTCCTGTGCCCACAGCACCACCCATAGCGATTAACTGGATGTGACGATTTTTAAGTCCACGTTTTAATTGGGAAGATGAGTTACTCAAAATACTATGCGCTGTCTAAAAAAGCTGGCGCTATTGTAATGGATTGAATAGGGATAACCTAGTTTGAAAAGCAATATTGCCTTTATATAAAAAGATTCGCACAAAACTGTACGAATCCTTTTTAGAAAATGATGTTTTTCTAAATTAGAAAGATACCATTTTGCCTGGGTTAATCATTGCACCGATGCCATACATACTTTTTGCGAGTGGAATAACGACAGGGGCAAGCGTACGGCCAAAAATAATATTTTGATGGTCAATGTTAGATAACATTTCAAAGTCATTAGATTGCCCAACAAAGTCATTTGCAATGGCTTTACCAATGCGTACCGTCTGTGCAACACCATGTCCACTCCAGCCGTGAACTGCATAAATCGGGAACTTGTTACCAAACTTACGGCTGTCGACTGCACCATTAACGGTTAAATCAGTAGTGCCACTCCAGACAAAATCCATTTCTAGATTTTTAATTTGAGGGAAAACTGTATGAATTCGATGCTCTAGGTAATTTAAAGTTTTCTCTGGCCCCCAGCATGTGCCAGTACCTTGCCCACCAAATAATAAGCGGTTGTTAAACACAGGACGGTAGTAATCAATCTGGAACTGAGTGTCATAAACCGGATGTCCAAATGGCAGAAGCTCTTTGGTATCAAACTCTAAAGGAGCGGTGGTCGCGACATAAGTGTAAAACGGAATAGTGGTATTGTTCTGCTCAGATAAAAGTTTAAACGAGGCATGGTGTACCGCTAAAACTACAGACTTTTTGGCTTTCACGACTGCATTTGCTGTGTGAACATAAATACCATCTGCCTTTTCTTCTATTGAAATAACTTCTGTTTGTTCATAAACACTACCGCCGTTTTTGCAAAAGCCATAAATTAAACCACGGTTTAGAGCCAACGGATGAATTTGTCCACCTAACTCATCAATTAAACCGCCTGTATAGTAGTCTGACTTAATAAAGTCCATGAGTTCATGTTTACCCACAATACGAGTATGGTCTTCACCTAAGTATTTTCGGGCATCGGCACCTTGGGTTAAGCCAACCAAATGTCCTTCATGAACGGCGGCAGTAATATGCCCGTATTTACGGTCAAAGTTGAGTTGGTATTTTTCAGAGATATCATCAATGAGTTGCATGGCTTCCGTAGAAGTAAAATGCCATAGCTTTTTGGCATCTTCATAACTTAATCGGTCAGCCATTTCTTGAGCTTCCCAGCGTGCTAAACCTGGGGTAAGTTGTCCGCCATTTCGCCCTGAAGCTGCACTACCAATACGGTTTTTTTCTAATAAAACGGTATCTACGCCTTGTTCAGCTAAGTGTAGGGCAGTCGATGAACCTAATAAACCACCACCAATAACCACCACATCACATTCAATATCAGCATTTAAACTGTCAAATGTATGCCAATCGGACAGGGAACTTTCATAGTAGTTTGCTGGGTTATTTACCGAAGTGCCATTAACCGTAGTTGAGTCAAATTTCGCGTGTTTTGGATTTAACCAGCTCCATTCTTTACCCACTTGTAAAGACTTACTTGGTTTATATTCCACATCTTTTAAAAGTTGAGGTTTAGAAATAATTTTCATGACGACGTTCCTTAAAAAATTAATAAGCATTACTAATTGCAATACTTTGTTTTTTAATCGTTTTATAAATGAATAAGAGAATGCCTAAAGTTAACCAGAAGCATCCAAAAATCAGTGAAGATGAGTCGAGATTGAGCCATAAACAAATAATGCTAATGACCGATAACAACGGTAAAAACAGGTTTAGAAATTTATTTTTAAAACCTGAACGTTGTTTATCTTTAATATAAAATTTCATAAAAACTGAGAAGTTTACGGCTGTAAAAGCAACGAGCGCACCAAAACTGATCAGACTAACAACTTGAGCTAAATCTAAGAAAATAGCTGACATTGAAATAAGCCCGACAAATAAAACCGAGAAAAATGGTGTCCCTAAAGAGCTATGGATGGTTCCAAAATACTTTTTAGGAAAAATATTGTCGGACCCCATTATATACAGTAAACGCGAAGCACTGGCATGTGAGGCAAGACCTGAGGCGACTGTGTTCATAATTTGGCCGCATAAGAATATGGACTGAAACAAAGCACCACCCACATAAAGCACAATTTCTGGTAATGCTTCTGAAGGATGATGAAAGCGAACATTGTTTGGAAAATAAAGTTGAATAAACCAAGCAGCTGTGAAGAAAATAAGCCCACCCGCAAGTGTGGTTAACATGACTGCTCGGGGAATATTCTTGGTGGGTTGTTTGGTTTCATTTGAAAGGGTAGTAACTGCATCAAAACCTAAAAATGAAAAACATAAAACCGAAGCACCAGCAACAAGCGGTAATAGCGATTGTTGACCATGCCATAGTGGAGCCAGAGTAAGCACATGCTCATAACCTTGGGTCGAACCAATACCTCGAACCACTAAATATACAAAAATGACCATGAGAATAATCGGAGCAAACACAAATACGAGACTTAAGTTGGCAAGTAACCGAATACGGAAACAGTTGACTAAAGTCACAAGGCCCGCCGATACCAGCACCCAAAACCAATAAGGCATACTCGGAATGAGTGCGGTGAGATAAATTGCAGCCAGCAACACATTAATAAGCGGTAATAACAGATAGTCGAGTAGAGAGCACCAGCCAACGAAAAATCCACTTCTAGGCCCTAAACTTTCTGCAGTATAACTATAGGCCGAACCTGATCTTTCTGAGTTTTTACTAAACCTCGCATAGCTCCAAGCAGTAAGCAGCATCGCGCCTAAAGCAAGTAAATATGCGAGGGGAACATGACCATTGGTAATTCCGGAAACAATACCGAAAGTATCAAAAACCGTCATGGGGGTCATATAGGCAATACCAATAATTGTGACTTGCCATAGTGATAGTTTTTTTAAGGAAGACGCTTTATTTTCCATGTCTTTTCAACCTCAAATTTCGTTGTTTTTGCTTTTCATCCAGAAAGGCGATGCTATTTTTAGGCCAAAACTTCCCCTAGACCTGAATAAACAAGTCTATTTGAAGAAAGTTTGAACAACAGCTAAGGGCTTAAAGTGCTATATCACCTTGATGGCACACTAAAGCGAGAATAAAAGGCCAATATTCTTTTTAGATGACAACCAGCTGGAAAGACTGACATGGTTGCGAGAAAAACTGTTGTTCAGTCTTTTCTTTAAATAATGTCCCGGTTCTGATGCTAATGTCATTTGAAGTAATGACCCGAGATGAATCATTCATAATGACAGTCTTTTGCTTAATATTTTTGAGTTTGGGCATAAGCAGTTTTTCGAGAGCCGAAACTAAAATATCGGTCGCAATGACGCCAATAAAGTGGTCATGAATCATGACAGGGTGGGCAATGGTAATGGTGTAGGCACCATTACAGATATAATCAACATAAGGTCCATGTATGCATGGACTTTTATTTTGTGCAGGTTTATGGAACCACTCAAATGAGCGGAAATCTAAAAAGCGCTGCGCATTTTGATAGTTTTCAAGTTTTGCTTGTTGTAATTGATCTTCTTTTTTATACCACCATTCGAGTGTCCAGTAGTCTTGTTCCTCTTGAGTTGCCGGACTATAACTCGCAAAACCAGTTCCTTGACTGTAATGGCTCTGATTCAGTGCTTTTTTAATTTCCTTTTGCAAAGCAGAGCGTTCTGAAGTTGAAAGTTTAATATCTGTATTTTTTTCAGATGCATGCTTTGACAAAATCTTGCTCGCCTTAGTTGCGAGTTTTTCTGTAATAGAGGTTGTTTCGTCAACCACCGTCTTTAACAAATTTTGTAGCTCTTCTATATCTAACTGTTGGGTCATTCCTATAACTCCTAAAATTCCATATTTCTAACTTGATTATTGATAAGCCATCATATTTATTATTTTTATTCACTCGATAACTTATACCGAAGCATTTGGTCAGTGAGCATTGAAACTATTTTTCGGGCTTGAATCACAGCTTCATTTTCATTGTTTTCCTTAAAAGACGACAAAAGATGGTGATATTGTTTTACAACCTCACGGTGAAAATCATCATCTTGATAAAGTACGGCGATAAGCGGAGCCCATTCAGCCTGAATCGTGAGTTCCTGATTTGCCAGCCTTGCAGATTGGGCAAATGAGGTAAGCGTTAGCAAACAACGTAAATCAAGCTGTGCACGTGTATCTGCTTCAACAGCTTGTTCAAATTGTTCAATTAACTCTTTTATTTTGTTAAGTTCATATTCAGTAGTTCTTTGAGCGGCCAGATAGGCACTATGACTTAAAATTGCACTGTGAAACTCGCCTAAATCGGCAAGATACTCATTTGAAGCTTGGCGCAAAGGATGTTGATTTAAAAGTAAATCAGAAGGTAGCTCACAAACAAAACTTCCACCATTTCTTCCACGACGTGTATCAATTAAACCCTTTACACGTAAAGTATTTAATGCTTCGCGAACAGTGATTGGCGAAACTCCCATTAAGCGTGCTAAGTCTGCTTCATTAGGAAGTTGTTCATTGCTTTTGAGCAAACCAGAGATAATTGCATTTTCCAAGCGTTCTACAACTTGTTCCGAACGAGTTGCTTGAGCAATAGGTGCAAAAATTATCGTATATGCTGACATGGCGAATTCTCTAAAAGCTAAGTCAAAAGACTTAGCTTAATGAAGCGGATAAATAGTTATTAAAACACGCCATAACCATGGACAGCCTGTTCATCTTCAGGCACAGCCGGTATTGCATCCCAAAGTTCAACAATTTTGCCATTATCTACACGCCATAATTCAAAATATGCATGTCGGTTACCAGCAATACTGCCTTCGGAATGTGTCAATACAAATTGACCATCAGCAATGGAGCGATGCGTTTTTGAGTATACCAAACCTTGTCCTTCATTACGGATATTGTTCAAAAAATCAATGACTGCTTTAACGCCATCACCAATATCTGGACTATGTTGAATGAACTGGTCGCCGTCGGTATATTCTTTAAAGGCATCATAATTGCCATCAATTAATGACTTCTTAAAGAAAGACGTCACAATCTCGCGGTTTTTCTCTGGGTCATGGTGAGTTACGATTTCAGTTGGACCATCTAGTTGAGTTCTACCGCTTACATTTGGCGCAGCTTCTGCCACAAGACCATCCCAATGCTCGACAATTTTGCCGTCTTTTACTCGGTAAATATCAAACCCAACCAATGGTTTTTCATCTAAGCCCTGAAAGCGGCCATGAATTGCAACCAAGTCACCATCTGCGAGTACACGTACAGCTTCGTGTTGCATATCTGGGCAGTCTTCTACCAGTTGACGTAAACCTGAAATACCATTTGCAACGAGTGGTGAGTGCTCTATAAAGTCTTCAGAAAAATAACGGTCTAGAGCAGTGGTGTCATGCAAATTAAATAACTCGTGGTGTGCTTTAGTCACCAAGTCTTTCATTTCTTGCTTATTCATTTTGATCTCCTTTCAAAACGCATTGTTATTATTCGTTTGAACTCATCACATGTTTAACACGGGTATATTCTTCAAAACCGTAGCCAGATAAATCTTTACCATATCCTGATTTTTTGAAGCCGCCGTGTGGCATTTCCGCGGTTAAAGGAATATGGGTATTAATCCAAACTGTACCGAAATCAAGTTCACGTGACAGACGTGTTGCGCGAGCATGATCTTTGGTCCAAACACTTGAAGCTAGGCCATATTCAACATCGTTGGCTTTTTCAATGGCATCATTTTCATCTGTAAATTTCTGAACGGTAATCACTGGTCCAAAAATTTCGTTCTGAATAGCATCGTCGTGTTGTTTTAAACCACTAATAACAGTCGGTTCAAAATAGAAGCCTGGGCGGTCTGCCTGTTTTCCGCCTGTTTCAACTTTGGCATGAGCAGGTAAGTTGTCGATAAACGCTTTAACATTCTTTAATTGATTGGCATTGTTAAGAGGACCATAAAGCGCGTCTTGATCATCTGGTTCGCCAAAACGTGTATTTTTTGCAGCTTCAATAAGTTTAGCTAAAAACTCGTCATGAACAGATTCAGCCACAATCACACGTGTTGCAGCAGTACAGTCTTGACCTGCGTTGAAATAGCCTGTTAAAGCAATCATTTCTACGGCTTTATCAAGATCAGCATCTTCAAAAACCAGTACAGGTGCTTTACCGCCAAGTTCAAGATGAGCTTTTGCTAAATTTGCCGCAGCAGAAGCAGCAACTTGTAATCCGGCACGAACTGAACCTGTAATAGAAACGAGAGCAGGGGTTTTGTGTGATACAACTTTTGAACCGACTTGTGCTTGGCCTAACACCACGTTAAATGCACCTTTCGGAAAAAATGGTGCAGCAATTTCTGCAAGTAAGAGGGTACTTTCAGGTGTTGTGTCACTTGGTTTTAATACGACAGTGTTACCCGCTGCCAAAGCAGGAGCAATTTTCCAAATTGCCATCATGAGTGGATAGTTCCAAGGTGTAACCTGACCAACCACACCGACTGGTTCGCGGCGAATAGAAGAAGTTAAACCTTCTAAATATTCGCCAGTTGCTGTGCCATCAAGTAAGCGGGCAGCACCTGCAAAGAAACGAACTTGATCTGCTGATGCACCCACTTCTTCAGATGCAATTAAATGTTTTAACTGACCTGTATTGCGGCTTTGCGCTTCAATCAAACGGTCAGCATTTGCTTCAATAGCATCTGCCAAATTCAGTAATGCTTTTTGACGAGTCGAAGGTGTACTACGTCCCCAAATTTTAAATGCTTCTTTTGCAGCAGCATAAGCTGCATCAACTTCTGCCTCGGTCGCATTCGGCGATTGTGCATAGACTTCACCAGTGACTGGGCTTACCAAATCGAAGAAATCATTTCCTTTGCTAGCAACATATTCGCCGTTAATGAAGTGTTGTAGTTGAGTTTTAGCCATTTTTTATACCTTGTCCTTAGGTTTTAACATATAACATATAATACTATATGTATTATGTTTTAAATTTTCTGTCAAATGCTTTGATGAGGGGATTAAGTAGAAAAAGGGTGAGTTCAACTGAGAAGGTGTTTTAAGTTTTTGATTTTGATTATTTAAAAAAATTAAAAATTTATTGAGGATTATTAGAATAGGTTCATCGTTGGAATGGTGTTTTTAGATTTAACGAGCGGCCATAGAGAATTTTTTGAATGAAAGGAAAATGGATGAGCTCAGTCGTATAGTCAGCTCATCCCATATTTAATTTGAGATTTAACGTAATGATTAGGTCTTATGACTCGCCAGCAAAATGCTAGTTTCACTATTGTAAATACCTGAAATATTTCTAATTCTTTCTAAAACTTTATCAAAGTTTTCTAAGGTGTCGGAGCGTAGCTCGACCAAAATATCCCATTTACCGTTAGTTTTATGCAGACATTCAACCGCGCTTTCCAGACGTAGTTCTTTAATCACAGACTGTGCTTTAGTACCCTCGACCATAATGCTCATCCATGCGCGGATGACATTGCGTTCAGCATTTGGTTTAAAACGAACCGTATATCCAGTAATGATGCCGGAAGACTCGAGATATTCCATTCTCTTTTTAACCGTTGCTCTTGAAACATGAACTTTTTCGGCTATCTCGGTTACAGACATCCGTGCGTTATCTTTAAGTAAACCTAAAATAATTTGATCAATATTGTCCATAATGTCATTGTCAATTATCAGATTGATAAAAAATAATTCATTTTTTACTAAATTACAAATTTTGTGAGTCATTTTGATTTTTAATAATAGACCCATCGATAATCCTAATAATCTTAATTTGATGGGAAAGCCACAATGAATAATTTTGCAGTTTCCAGAAATGACTTTAACGAATGGATGGTTCCAGTATTTGCACCGGCAAATTTTATTCCGGTACGTGGTGAAGGTTCACGTATCTGGGATCAAGAAAATAAAGAATATATCGATTTTGCAGGCGGGATTGCAGTAAATGCATTAGGTCATGCGCATCCAGTGGCAGTCAATGCGTTAACAGAACAAGCAAAAAAACTTTGGCATGTCGGCAATGGTTATACCAATGAACCAGTACTGCGTCTTGCTAAACAACTCACTGAAAATACATTTGCAGACAAAGTATTCTTCTGTAACTCAGGTGCAGAAGCAAATGAAGCAGCATTAAAGCTTGCTCGTAAAGTTGGACTCGA
>NZ_JFWX01000071.1:0-10852 GCF_000588095.1 Acinetobacter sp. 1130196
TGGATGTCTTTTAATGAGTTCAGCAAATTTTCTGGCTGAAAAGCCTTCTTTTCTTGACTCAAGCATTAATGCAGTACGATCTTCAAAGTTAAGATGATGGTATGACAATTTTATATACTCCATAAACCCTTTAAATTAATTAGGTGGTTTATGTCGCACTTCAAGTTTTACTCTGCCAACCTATGAGACTCCATATAAAAAATAAATAGCCTATTTTCACGTTCTGAAATAGATAAATATTTATAATAACTAACCAATTAATCCTATTTTTGGGTTGATTGGTTAGTTTTATTTATATATCTATTTTTTAGTCTGAGTTAAATAAGGTGCTTTTTACAATTAATAATTAAATTTTGTTAGCATGCGCGGCATAGAGAATAAGAACTGTTGATATGAATTATGACTGATCAATTAAGAGCAAGATTTGAAAATTTAGAGCTTAATGCGGGTTTAGGAAAAATTAGTGCCTTTATATCCATGGCATTAAGCTTACTTTGCTTATTTGGAGCTTTATGTTTTTTGTTTCCCAGTGTGCTGACAACCCCAGAGTTACGTCCACTTTATGCAAAGCACTATAATCTTTTTTATTATGGCCTCATTACAGGCATTATTATTAGCGGAGGTTTTGGAGCATTTAGTGCAATCATCCGACAAAATAGATATGGCTTTTATGGTTTATGCTTTGCACTCATCGCAGCAGTCTTAGGCTGTGGTGTTATTCATGCTCCAGTCATTCCAAGCGTACCATTTTATGCAGGCATTGATTATTTTGTACTTACCCTAGTCATCTTGGCTTTTATTTTTATACCCCTTGAAGGCTTTTTTGCTAAAAACCCTGAACAAAAGATCTTAAGAGTGGGCTGGGTGACCGATATGAAATATTTCATGGTCAGCCATATTGGTATTCAACTATTTAGCTTCTTAACGGTTATGCCAATTCAATATTGGATTACGCATTTACCTGATAACCCAATTGTGCCATATGTTCAAGCTCAGCCGATTTGGCTGCAATTCATTGAATTGCTCATTGTGGTTGATTTTACGGTGTATTGGTTACATCGAGCCATGCATGAAGTGAACTTTTTATGGCGTTTTCATGCGATTCATCATTCGACTGAATATATGGATTGGTTAGCATCTTCCCGTTTACACGTTGTCGAAGTTTTAATGACTCGCTTTATTGCCACTTTACCGATTTTTCTTTTAGGGTTTCATACTTCTGCTGTTTTTGCCTATTTAATTTTTATTTCATTTCACGCTATTTTTATTCATTCCAATGTACGTTTTCGATTTCCATATTTACGTTGGTTTATCGCAACACCAGAATTCCACCATTGGCATCATTCCTCTGAAAAACCTGCGATTGATAAAAATTACGCTGCTTTTATTCCACTTTATGATGTTATTTTTAAAACCGTATATATGCCAAATCACTTGGCGAGCGTGTATGGTACGGTAGGGTATAAAATTCCAAATAGTTTTATAAAACAGTTTACTTGGCCATTTAAAAAGTATGTAAAACGCTTTTTAAAACGCTGGCGTGACCAGTAAATATTAAAAAAAAGCCTCAGTTCGAGGCTTTTTTATATAGTTATTTATTTTTAAAATTTTTAATAATCATCAGAAGGGCAACCAGTGACAATAAGATAATAAAACCGATGTAACTATTTGCCGTACTCATCAGCCCAATTTTTCCTACAAAATACCCAGCTAAAATTGCAGGAATACTAAAAGCCAAATAACTTTCAACAAAAAAAGCAGCCATAAGACCCGCACGTTCTTCAGGAAGCGCCAATGGCATTACACTACGAATGGCCCCCATAAACGCTGTACCAAAACCAACTCCAGTAATAATAGAACCTAAAAATAGAATTACAGCATTAGTCAGATTAATAGCGACAAATAAAACAGCTGCGCCAATAGCAATTGAGAGCGTACCTGTTAATAAAATACGAAAATTTGTCGACTTTCTAAGCGTTAATATCCCTGCTGCACCTGAAAGGGCGAGCGCCATAAACATAATCCCGTTTAACCATGCCGATGACGTGTGGAAAATTTTTGCTAATAACGATGGCATGAGTGACAAGAAGAAACCACTGACCATCCATAGTGCAATATTAATTGGGCTAATAGTCAATAAAGCGCTTTTCGTTTGTGGAGGAATCGCCATCGCAGGTTTTAAAGAGGCAAGAGCGCCGGATCTTTTTTGCGCTGTTTCGGGAGTAAGAAAACTTAAAATGAGTTCCAAAATAAGAAGAAAGCATAAGAACTCAAAAACTACCCGTAAGGGTTGAGTAGAAAACTGTAAAATAGAACAGGTCAGAAAAATCCCAACAGCCATGCCTATCATGGGTGCGATACTATTAATCAGTGAACCATGTAACTTACTAAAATCTAAAATTGCTGCCCCTATAGCAGAAACTGCAAGACCAGTTGCTATACCTTGTAAGCCTCGTGCAATAAATAACATTGAAACATCTGATGCAAATAAGAAAAAACTCATCGAAATAATTTGCAGAGAAATAGCGGCAATGATAACTGGACGACGTCCAATATAATCAGACAGTGACCCAATAATGAGTAATGATCCCAGCAGTGTAAAAGCATAGGTTGCAAAAATTAAAGTCAGTGTGATCGGTGAAAATTGCCAGAGCTGTTGGTATAGGCGGTAGAGTGGGGTTGGTGCACTAGATGCAGCCATAAATGTCATGAGCGTAATTGTATTGAGTGTCAAAGCACTCGCGGCATCTAATTGAAAAACAGCTCTTGACCGTTTTGAACTTGAATTGTTCATAGAACATGAATAACATAAAAGCGAATATTTAGCTTTTATACATTATTTTTACACTAAAGCAAATCCTTAGCTTTAGTGTATTTTGTATATAGATATAAATATTTATAAATTTTTCGTGACCTTTACAGAGTTTATAAATGGCAAAAGTTGTTACTGGATTACGCCCTGGTGGCCGTAGCGAAAGAATACAAACCGCGGTACATAATGCTGTAAAAGAATTACAAAAAGATTTCGAGCAAAGCCAGATTACCATTCCAATGATCGCTTCACAGGCGGGAGTAACACCTTCAACTATTTATCGTCGATGGGGAGACATCAATCAGTTATTTTCAGATGTAGCTTTAAATGAACTTAAACCTGATATGGAACCCAAAGATTTAGGTTCGTTTAAACAAGATATCACAGCATGGGTTGAGCAATATTTTGAAGAATATGCTTCCGAGGTGGGACAAGATTTATTACGAGATGTTCTGTATACATCAAATTCGGATTCTAATGCACGTATGTGCGAAAGTTTAATTATTCAGCAACTCGACATTATTCAAAATCGTGCAAAATTACGAAATGAGTTCACTATACCGAACCAAGAAATTATCGAAACTGTAATTGCACCCATGTTATTTCGGATTCTATTTACTAATCAGGAATTAAATTTAGATTACGTACGTAGTCTTTTAAAACGTCTATTTATTTAAAATCATAGAAATATGTTCGTCTTTTTAGTTAAAAATGGCTCATTTAATTAGCCTAAGCATATAGGTTTTTGTTTTTATTAAATAATTATATATCAATATTTCTTATTATTTAAAAATTAAATTCTCATAATTTAGAATAAATATGAATTTATTTTAATCATTTATTTTTGAAATGATGGTTTTATTCATTATAAAATTAATACTGAAAGCATTTAAGGAAGTTTTAAAGAATATAAATCATATAATAAACATGGAGTTATCTTGAATTTTAATTATTTTTAAGAAATTTAATTTTTTAAAAAATCCGTAAAATAATTGTTTTGTATACAAAAATATACATGATTTTTGAATTTAACATTTTTTAAATTTATGACACAGGGTGTTTTTTATTCTTTACAATGGCTTCACTTCCTTTAAAGCAGCTTGTGGTGCACGCTTTATATTTTATTTTTTTATCCCCATCGAACAGGTATTTAGATAATGGATTTCAATACCCTTGACCAAGAAACGGTACAGAAAAAACAGAAGTTTCACCAAATTTTGTATGTACAGGTCATTTTTGCAATTATTTTAGGCGTTTTAATAGGTCATTTTTACCCTGAACTTGGACAAAGCTTAAAACCTCTTGGTGATGCATTTATCAAGATCGTTAAAATGATTATTGCTCCCGTAATCTTTTTGACCGTGGTTACTGGTATTGCCAGCATGACGAACATGAGTCGAGTTGGGCGTGTGACTGGTAAAGCTATGCTATATTTCATTACTTTCTCAAGTCTTGCACTTGTGGTTGGTATGATTGTGGCAAACATCATTCAACCTGGTAAAGGCCTAAATATTGATCCAGCGACCTTAGTCAGCGATAAAGTAAATACTTACGTTGAGAAGGCTCATGCTACCAATATTACTGACTTCTTCATGAATATTATCCCGCAAACACTGGTAAGTCCGCTTGCTGGTGGTGAAATCTTGCAGGTTCTATTTGTGGCAGTACTATTTGGTATTTCTTTAGCTGCTTTAGGCGATCGTGCACGTCCCATCACTGATTTCCTAAATAACTTAACGGCACCAGTTTTCTACTTGGTTGGCATGTTAATGAAACTTGCGCCAATTGGTGCTTTTGGAGCTATGGCATTTACTATTGGTGCTTATGGAATCGAATCAATTGGTAATTTATTACTATTGATTATGACTTTCTATATTACAGCTGTGCTGTTTGTATTAATTGTTCTAGGTGCTGTGGCACGCTATAACGGCTTTTCAATTATTGCTTTGATTCGTTATATCAAAGACGAGCTTTGGTTGGTTTTAGGTACAAGTTCATCTGAAGCTGCTTTACCTTCCCTCATGGATAAAATGCAAAAAGCAGGTTGTGAAAAATCTGTAGTGGGCTTAGTCATTCCTACAGGTTACTCATTTAACCTTGATGGTACTAATATTTATATGACCATGGCTGCTTTATTTATTGCACAAGCATGTAATGTAGACTTATCCATTAGTGAACAGCTTGCATTACTTTTAGTGGCAATGGTGAGTTCAAAAGGTGCAGCAGGGGTAACGGGCGCAGGCTTTATTACACTGGCCGCTACTTTGTCGGTTGTTCCATCTGTACCAGTGGCAGGGATGGCGCTAATTTTAGGTATTGACCGTTTTATGTCTGAGTGTCGTGCTTTAACTAATTTAATTGGTAATGCATGTGCAACAATTGTTGTTGCCCGTTGGGACAAAGCTCTGGACAAGGACGTTCTAGATAAAGCATTAGGAAAATCTAAAACGAATTAATTATTTAAAATTTTAATTCGAAATAAAAAACCTGTAGCAATTGGCAATTTGGGAGAGGCGCCATGCTACAGGTTTTATTTTATCTAGTCGAAAATTTAATTTAAAAAAACTATCTTCTATGTAAATGCTTAATTATGGGAGGTCAGTATAAAATTTCTCACAAACTCTCATATAGATCTACTTATGAAGTAGAACTTTTGAGGTGCCTATACTGAAAATAGTATATGCAAAACAGCTCAAGCTTACGCCTTTAAGTGATCCTCAAACTCTTCACCTAATTGCATCGCTAAAGCGTTACCAGCCAAATCACACGTGACTAAGCCATACTCTTTTTTAAAACTGAAGGTGAAACCTTTTCCATCGGCCAAGTTTTTAACCGAATACCCTAATTTTTCTAACCAAATACGGAACGCAATTAAATTTTTAGCTTTAACAACCTTTTTCACGTGAGAACTCCTTCTATCCGTGTCTTACACCTTATTTATTAATAGGGATTTACTAGGATTTTTTAAAGGGGGAAAACTTTGTTTTATTTTGCAACTTGTAAAAAAAGTAATAGAGATAAACCAATCTTCTTCATTTTATGAATTTATTCAGTTTTTGTGTAATCATTTTTATCACTAATAAAATTTAACTATTTAATTTTTATAATTATTTTAAAATACAAGAATTAGAGTAAATTTTAATCAAAACAAATTAATTTAAAATCAATAAATGTAAAAAATAATTTCACGAAACATGCCTTATTCAAAAAGATACAGTTCTTAAAATTAAACTGTATCTTTATATAAAGCCAAAAAATTAGAAATTATCTTTTAAACTACGTAATTGAGCGAACTCATCTACACTTTCAGCACGTAAAAATGGATTGGTTGCCAACTCAAGTTCAATACTACTTGGTAGGGTAATTTTACCTTCCGTGCGAAGCTTACGAACTTGTTCTGCACGTTCTTGTAAGGCATGATTTTCAGGTTCTACGCTTAAAGCAAACTCAGCATTAGAAAGCGTATATTCATGTGTGCAATAGACTTCAGTTGTGGTTGGAAGGGCAGCAAGTCGATTTAAAGAGTGATACATCTGTTCTGCCGTACCTTCAAATAGTCGGCCACATCCCATTGCAAACAAAGTATCTCCACAAAAGAGCGTATTCAACTCTTCAATAAAATAAACAATGTGTCCTAAGGTATGACCAGGTGTCGCAATAATCTCTGCTTTTAAATCATTAAACTTTAGATGGTCATCATGTTGAAGAGGATGGGTAATACCAGGAATTTTACTTAATTCATCTCTTGGACCATATACAGCTAGAGTGGAATTTGCCATTAAATCTGCAACGCCACCAATATGATCTTTATGCCAATGTGTAAGCCAAATTTGCTTTAAAGTTAAATGATGCTCATCACAAAATTGAGTGACTAACTCAGCTTCTGTTGGATCAACTGCAACAGCTTCATGAGTTTCAGTATCTTCTAAAATCCAGATATAGTTTTGTAGGGCATTTTGCACATCAATAAAATGAATTCTATAACGCATTGTTTTATCCTGAAACCAAATCCAAAGAGTAACCACTAATTTTGATGATAACAGAAAATGGCATTAAGCCATGTACTCAACTTTTTAATAACAGGAGACTATAAAAACAAAAAGCCCCCGATTAGGGAGCTTTCTATATAAATGAGTTAGCGTATCTTAGAGAGCCAGTTGCCTAAAGTCTGTACAATCTGTACCAAAAGCAAGAGGATAATCACTGTTAAAATCACAACGCTTGTATCAAAACGTTGGTAACCATAAGAAATGGCTAAGTCACCAATACCACCAGCACCAACTGCGCCAGCCATAGCGGTCGCACCAATAAGGCTAATCGTAGCAGTCGTCAAGTTCAAAATAAGAGAACTGCGAGCTTCAGGTAAAATAAAGCGTGAAATAATCTGCCAAGGTGTTGCACCCATTGCTTGAGCAGATTCGATAATTCCTTCATTTACTTCAAGTAGGGAAGTTTCAATAAGTCGGCCCATATATGGTCCAACATAAATTGTTAAAGGAACGATTGCCGCCCATGTACCAATCGAAGTACCTACCAAGAACTTTGTAAGTGGAATAACTGCAATAAGCAAAATAATAAATGGCAGAGAACGCAGAGCATTTACAATTGGGTTAAGTAAATGATAAATGAATCTGTTTGGTAAGATCCCTTCTGGGCGAGTTACAAGCAGAATAATGCCTTGGATGAAGCCCCAAATACCACCAAATATAAGCGCAAAGAACACCATATTAAAGGTTTCTTGTAAGGCAGTTACAAACTGGTCCATAGAAAGGGAACTGTGCCAGAAAGGCTGAGTAAGTTCAGTTAACCATTGTACGATTAAATCTCTCATACTTGATCTCCTGATTGAACTACGCTCACTTCATTTTTCTCTAAAAACTCAATCGCTTGACTGATCAACTGCGGGTCACCTAAAAGCTGTACAAACATTTGACCAATCACTGTGCCATTAATTTCAGTCATATTGGCAAATAAGATATTTAAACTAATATCATATTGTTTAATAAGTGACTGAATCACAGGTTCTTGAGCCGAACGTCCTAAGAATTGTAGGCAATAAATGCTGTGGTGATGTTGATTTTCTAATTGATTTAGAATGTTAACTGGCAACTGTTGATGTAAAACAGTTTGTATAAAGTTTTTAGTTGTTGGATGCTGAGGATTACTAAAAATATCAATAGTTGAGCCTTGCTCAATCACTTTACCAGCTTCCATAACTGCAACATGGTCACAAATAGATTCAATGACATCCATTTCATGAGTAACCATAACGATAGTAATTTTCTGTTCTTGATTGATTTTCTTTAAAAGCTCTAGAACTGATTGAGTAGTTTGCGGATCTAGTGCAGATGTGGCTTCATCGCATAATAAAATTTTAGGATGATTTGCCAAAGCACGAGCAATACCAACACGTTGCTTTTGACCGCCAGAGAGTTCATCTGGATAGGCATCTTTTTTATGCTTAAGATCAATAAACTCTAATAATTCATTTAAACGCTTTTCACGTTCTGCTTTTTTATAATTTAGCAGACGCATTGGCATTTCGATATTTTCAGCAACTGTTTTGGTTTGAAGCAAATTGAAATGCTGAAAAATCATACCAATATTTGCACGCTCCTGACGTAATGAACGTGCATCTAAAGCAGTGAAGTCCTTTTGATTAATAATAATCTGACCTTCATTTGGTCGTTCGAGTAAATTAATCAGGCGAATTAAAGTACTTTTACCTGCACCACTATAGCCAATAATGCCGAAAATACTGCCCTCGGGAATCTCTAAATTGATTTGATCGAGTGCGCGTATGGTTTGGCTTTTGAGCTGATAGTGCTTTGAAATGTTTTTAAATTGAATCATATCGTCAGAAACTATGCTTGAAAGAAAAAACAGGCAAAGATAATTTGCCTGTTTCACGTTTGGGCTATTATATTACTATTTAGCTTCTGAGAGATAGCTGATTGGTTTGTCTACGTCAACTTTTGTTCCACCAAAGTGTTCTTCAATGTATTTTTTAACAGCTGCAGTGTGGTAAAGCTTACCAACTTTTTGCAAGACAGGATCATTTTTACGTGATTCAGCAGTTGCTAGAACGTTTACACTAATTTTTGAGATTTGATCAATAGGTTCATAGAACATAGAATCTTTGAGTACGTTTAAACCTCCCTCGAGTGCTATGGTATTATTTAATACAACTGCATCAAATTCATTTTTAAGACGTAATGCAGTTTCCATTTTGATTGGTTTGATGTTGATCTTTTTGGGATTTTCGATAACATCAATTGGACTGCCCTGAACAGGATTATAGTCAGCTTTAAGCTTGATTAAGCCAGCAGTTTGTAACAAGAGTAGCGCACGAGATTCGCTGGCAGCATCATCCGGGATTGAAATAATTGCACCTTCAGGAAGTTCTTCAATTTTTTTGTATTTACTTGAATAAATCCCCATTGGCTCAATATAAGTGGTAGAAACCGCTGCAATCTTATCCGGGTTTGAATTATTAAATACAGTAAGATAAGAATAAGCTTGGAATGCGTTCAAATCTACTTCTTTATTTGCAACTGCTGTATTCATTGAAACGGAGTCTGAGAAGTTTTTTACTTCTAACTTCAGTCCAGCAGCTTGGGTTTCAGGTAAAGATGCGATATAACGCCAAATGTCAGCATCCGAACCTGTAGAGGCAATTACTACCTTTTGTACTTTGGAACTATCATTGTTTTGTTCGGCTTGTTGAGCATTTTCTTGTTTGCTACATGCTGTCAATAATACTACTGACATGCTTAAAAAAAGGCTGATCAGCTTTTTCATTTAAAAAAGTCCTGATTAAGATATAGAACAATAACGATTGATCTATATCAATATGAAAAGAGAGGAGTTGGAATTACAACTAGTCTAAACTCTGTGATCTTTTTCTGGGGTTCCATAATTTGCTTGCATATTTTGGCTATAACAGAGGGTAATTGTTTAATAAACAAAAACTGTTTCCCCAAACAGTTCATCCCCAACAGTAGCCAAACGAGCATTCATAAATTTAGAATATTAAAAAACTCTCTACAGGCATAATTTGTAGAGCAAGTCTTTATGGAAATTATTAAAACAGCAGTGTCTGATGACAGTTACAACTATGTACTAATGATAGCAATAAAAATGTAGTTGATATAGAGGGCTTTTTTCTATTTGTTGATATCTTAATAAATAGACCTCTTGCGAAAGTAAAAACCACCTCAATCTAAATTTCATGAGATATCAGAAATTAAATCGTTTTTCAGATTCTGAATTCCAGCGCTTGGTTGGTGTACCTCGACCAGTTTTTAGTGAAATGATCGAAGTTTTAAAAGAAGTAGAATCACTTAAAAAGAAATCTGGGCGTCCTCATACTTTAGCTATAGAGGATCAATTATTATTAACACTCAATTACTTACGGAATTACAGCACTCAATTGGAGTTGGCTGCAAATTACCATATCGCTGAAAGTAATGTGAATCGAACCATTAAAAAGGTTGAAGATGCATTGATGAAATCAAGACGGTTTACTCTGCCAAAACGAAGCATTACCACAGCAGACGAACAGTTTAACTGGGTCATTATTGATGCGACAGAATGTTCAATAGAACGTCCGAAAAAAAAATCAGAGTAAGTTCTACAGTGGTAAAAAGAAGAAACATACGCTAAAAGCACAAGTGATCTATCATCCGAACAGCAAACAAATCATAGGGCTAGATATATCGAATGGCAGTCAGCATGACATTAAATTGGCAAGAAGAACGGTTAAAAAATTCAAACATTGTAAATATGTTATGACCGATTTAGGGTACTACGGATTAGAGCAAGATGGCTTTAAATTATTGATGCCAATAAAGAAAAAGAAGAATTTACCCTTATTTGATGTTGAGAAAAAGTACAATAAAATGATTGGAAAAATACGAGTTGTGATCGAACATATTAATAGTCAATTGAAAACATTTAGAATATTAAGTGAACGCTATCGAAATAGACGGAAAAGATTCGGTTTACGCATTAACTTAATCGCTGCACTGGTAAATCGGA
>NZ_JFWX01000072.1:0-10736 GCF_000588095.1 Acinetobacter sp. 1130196
GTTGGACCCTTGCAGACAATACACTTCCAGTGTTGGCAGATGGTCCACATACTGTGACTGTGACAGCAACCGACCCGGCAGGTAATGTAAGTACAACCAGTGCAGTCGTGACTGTGGATACTGCAGCAGCGAACTTGCTTGGTCCGATTACAGTACCGGATGACTTAAATGCTGATGGCTTCATCAATACATCAGAACTTGGCACAGATGGCAGCTTTAATGCCCGTGTAGCGTTGGGTCCAGATGCAGTGGTAGGTACTGTTGTGAATGTTAACGGTACTGACTATACAGTGAGTGCAACTGACTTAAGCAATGGCTATATCACCGCAGCGATTCCTGTAACAGCGGATGGCCCAATTACCATCCATGCCCAAGCAGTGGATTCACAAGGTCATATCAGTAGCCCGACAGATGTCACTGTAACTGTAGATACTACAGCAGCGAACTTGCTTGGTTCGATTACAGTACCGGATGACTTAAATGCTGACAGTATCATCAATGCATCAGAACTTGGCACAGACGGTAGCTTCAATGCCCGTGTAGCATTGGGTCCAGATGCAGCGGTGGGTACTGTTGTGAATGTTAATGGCACTGACTATACAGTGAATGCAACTGACCTTGGCAATGGCTATATCACAGCAGCGATTCCTGTAACAGCAGATGGCCCAATTATCATCCATGCACAAGCAGTGGATGCGCAAGGCAACATCAGCAGTCCAACAGATGTCACTGTAACTTTAGATACGACAGCGCCGACAGTTGCTTTAAGTGATGTAACCACCAATGACAGTACGCCTGAATTAACAGGTACAGTGAACGATCCAGCAGCGACTGTTGTCGTGACTGTAAATGGTGTGGACTATACTGCGGTGAACAATGGCAACGGTACCTGGACACTTGCAGACAATACACTTCCAGTGTTGACTGATGGTCCACATACTGTGACTGTGACAGCAACCGACCCGGCAGGTAATGTGGGCACAGGTAGCGCAGTCGTGACTGTAGATACTGCGGCAGCGAACTTGCTTGGTCCGATTACAGTACCGGATGACTTAAATGCTGACGGTATCATCAATGCAGCAGAACTTGGCACAGATGGCAGCTTTAATGCCCGTGTAGTGTTGGGTCCAGATGCAGTGGTAGGCACAGTCGTAAACGTTAACGGCACTGATTACACAGTGAGTGCAACTGACCTTGGCAATGGTTATATCACCGCAGCAATTCCTGTAACTGCAGATGGTCCAATCACCATCCATGCACAAGCAGTGGATTCACAAGGTCATATCAGCAGTCCAGCAGATGTAATCGTGACTGTAGATACGCTTCCAGCGAACTTACTTGGAGCGATTACAGTACCGGATGACTTAAATGCTGACGGCATTATCAATGCTTCAGAACTTGGCACAGACGGCAGCATCAATGCCCGCGTAGCATTGGGTTCTGACGCAGCGGTGGGTACTGTTGTGAATGTCAATGGTACTGATTACACAGTGAGTGCGACTGACCTTGGCAATGGCTATATCACCGCAGCGATTCCTGTAACAGCAGATGGCCCAATTACCATCCATGCCCAAGCAGTGGATGCGCAAGGCAACATCAGCAGTCCAACAGATGTCACTGTAACTGTAGATACCACACCAGCGAACTTGCTTGGTGCGATTACAGTACCGGATGACTTAAATACTGACGGTATCATCAATGCAGCAGAACTTGGTACAGACAATAGCTTCAATGCCCGTGTAGGATTAGGTTCAGATGCAGCGGTGGGTACTGTAGTAAACGTTAACGGCACTGACTACACAGTGAGTGCAACTGACTTGACGAATGGCTATATCACAGCAGTGATCCCAGTGGTTGCTGATGGCCCAATTACCATCCATGCACAAGCGGTGGATGCACAAGGCAACATCAGCAGTCCAACAGATGTCACTGTAACTGTAGATACCACACCAGCGAACTTGCTTGGTGCGATCACAGTACCGGATGACTTAAATACTGATGGCATCATCAATGCATCAGAACTTGGCGCAGACGGTAGCTTTAATGCCCGTGTAGCATTGGGTCCAGATGCAGCGGTGGGTACTGTAGTAAACGTTAACGGCACTGACTACACAGTAAATGCAACTGACTTGACGAATGGCTATATCACCGCAGCAATTCCTGTAACAGCGGATGGTCCGATCACCATCCATGCCCAAGCAGTGGATGCACAAGGTAATATCAGCAGTCCAACAGATGTCACTGTGACTGTGGATACAACACCAGCAAACTTACTTGGTCCGATTACAGTACCGGATGACTTAAATGCTGACGGCATTATCAATGCTTCAGAACTTGGCGCAGACGGTAGCTTTAATGCCCGTGTAACGTTGGGTCCAGATGCAGCGGTGGGTACTGTTGTGAATGTTAACGGCACTGACTACACTGTCAATGCAACTGACTTGACGAATGGCTATATCACAGCAGCGATTCCTGTGACAGCCGATGGTGCAATTACCATCCATGCACAAGCGGTGGATGCACAAGGCAATGTCAGCAGTCCTACCGATGTCACTGTCACTGTAGATACCACACCAGCGAACTTGCTTGGTGCGATCACCGTACCGGATGACTTAAATGCTGACGGTATCATCAATGCATCAGAACTTGGCACAGACGGTAGCTTCAATGCCCGTGTAGCCTTGGGTCCAGATGCAGCGGTGGGTACTGTTGTGAATGTTAATGGCACTGACTACACAGTGAGTGCAACTGACCTTGGCAATGGCTATATCACCGCAGCGATTCCTGTAACAGCGGATGGTCCGATCACCATTCATGCCCAAGCAGTGGATTCACAAGGTAATATCAGTAGCCCGGCAGATGTGACGGTAACTTTAGACGCTACTGCGCCGACAGTTGGTTTAAGTGATGTCACTACCAATGACAGTACACCTGAATTAACAGGTACAGTGAATGATCCAACAGCGACTGTTGTGATGACTGTAAATGGTGTGAACTATACTGCGGTGAACAATGGCAATGGTAGCTGGACACTTGCAGACAATACACTTCCAGTGTTGGCTGACGGTCCGCATACTGTGACTGTGACAGCAACCGACCCTGCAGGTAATGTGGGCACAGGTAGCGCGGTCGTGACTGTAGATACTGCAGCAGCGAACTTGCTTGGCCCGATTACAGTACCGGATGACTTAAATGCTGACGGTATCATCAATGCATCAGAACTTGGCACAGATGGCAGCTTTAATGCCCGTGTAGTGTTGGGTCCAGATGCAGTGGTAGGCACAGTCGTAAACGTTAACGGCACTGATTACACAGTGAGTGCGACTGACCTTGGCAATGGCTATATCACCGCAGCAATTCCTGTAACTGCAGATGGTCCAATCACCATCCATGCACAAGCAGTGGATTCACAAGGTCATATCAGCAGTCCAACAGATGTAATCGTGACTGTCGATACTGTTCCAGCGAACTTGCTTGGCCCGATTACAGTACCGGATGACTTAAATGCTGATGGCTTCATCAATGCATCAGAACTTGGCACAGACGGCAGCTTTAATGCCCGTGTAGCATTGGGTCCAGATGCAGCGGTAGGTACTGTTGTGAATGTTAACGGCACTGACTACACAGTGAATGCAACTGACCTTGGCAATGGCTATATCACAGCAGCGATTCCTGTAACAGCAGATGGCCCGATCACTATCCATGCCCAAGCAGTGGATGCGCAAGGCAACATCAGTAGTCCAACAGATGTCACTGTAACTGTAGATACCACACCAGCTGATTTAATCACTGCGATTACAGTACCGGATGATTTAAACATTGACGGCATCATCAATGCATCAGAACTTGGTACAGACGGTAGCTTTAATGCCCGTGTAGGATTAGGTCCAGATGCAGCGGTGGGTACTGTTGTAAATGTTAATGGCACTAACTATACAGTCAATGCAACTGACTTAAGCAATGGTTATATCACTGCTGCGATCGCAGTAACTGCAGATGGCCCAGTGACTATCCATGCCCAAGCAGTAGATGCGCAAGGCAATATCGATAATGCTACTGATGTCACAGTAAGTGTGGATACTACGCCACCAGACATTAATGCTGCTGCAATTGCGATTAATCCGATTACAGGTGATAACATCCTTAGTCCGGTTGAGACTGCAGGAACAGTAAATATTACTGGAACAGTGACTATTCCTGCTGATGCAACTGTTACCTCGGTTGTTGTTAACGTTAATGGCACGGATTACACGGCTGTAGTAGATCCGGCGAATGGAACATGGACAATAGGTGTACCTGGTAGCCAGCTTGTAGCTGATACTGATTTGACAGTTGATGCAAAAGCAACCTTTACGGATGCTGCTGGCAACAGTAGTAATTTGCAAGCTACACAAAGTTATACAATTGCAAGTTCTTCTATCATTGCATATGACAACTTTGATACAGCTGTTCTTGCTCCACAGCCATTACAAATCGCAAATGATGCGGCTCTTGGTAGTAAAACTTACTTGGCGCTTGTATCACTTGCTGGACTTAACTTACAGCTTGGTTCTGAAGCGGTTAACTTTAATGTAGCTGCCAACCAAGAAGGTAATGCGACATTTACCTACAGTGCTTTAATAGGGGTTAATGCTCTATCTGATTACTCATTAGTTGTACAAAAATTTGATACAGCTACTGGTCAATGGACTTCTATATATGGCGGTGGTCAAGCAGATATTCTTCACCTGACTTTATTAGGTTCTACACCAGGTGTTGTTATCGATGGGCTTGAGCAAGGACAATATCGTGCCTTTATGACTTATAACGGTCTGGCAGGTATTGGTTTACTAGGTACTTTAACAGGTACTATGGACATTTATGATACAACCCAAATCGGTGGTTTCTATACAGAAGCTGCAGATGGTAATGTGATCGTAGATGTTAACTCAAACGGTCAAGCTGATGTCGTAACTCCAAATACAGTTGTGAGTGAAGTTAATAACCAACCTGTTCTTGCTAATGGCACAATCATTAATGGTACATACGGTACATTGGTGATTAACCTTGATGGTTCATACACTTACACTCCAAATCAAAATGCTTCTGGAGTTGGACAGGTTGATCACTTTGTATATACGTTAAAAGATTCTGTAACTGGTGATGTAGCTCAAGCAGCTCTTAACATTCAGTTAAGTTCTGTCAAAGCTGCAGATAACTTGGCAGTTGCTGAAATTAATCCGGAATCTTTACTTGTTGCGAATGACGTAGCACTTGGTAGTGCAAGTTATGTAGCTGCAATATCGTTAGCAGGTCTAGATTTACAGCTCCTTGGTAAACCAACAGTTGCATTCAATGTGGATGCTGACCGTCAAGGTACTGCGACATTTACATTCAGTGGTTTACTCAACGCTGGTGTATTGAATGATTATTCGATTGTTGTTCAAAAATATGATGCTGCAACAGGACAATGGGTATCTATTGGCGGAAATAACCCACAAGCGACTTTAGTTAGTCTATCTCTAATAGGAGGTACTCCAACAGCAGTCATTGAAGGGCTAGATCCAGGACAATATCGTGCATTTATGGGCTACAGTGGTCTACTAGGTGTGGGTATTGGTGGTACATTGACAGGTACAATGGATGTGTATAACCCATATGTTGTATCTGGATATTCAGTTGATCCGATCTCTGGTAACGTCATCAAAGATGCTGGTATTAATGGTGCAGTAGATGCTGCAAGTAATAATGCAGTGATCTCAGCAGTGAATGGAATTACCGTTAACGCAACGGGTACAACTACAATCACTGGTACTTACGGTACGTTAGTGATTGATCAACATGGTAATTATACCTATACACCAAATGCAGATGGTCTAAACCTTGGTAAAGTTGATCAGTTCTCGTATACGTTACTAGACCCAGCAACAGGTAATACATCTCAAGCTGTCTTGTATGTCCACTTGGATAGTAACAAGGTTGCTATGACTTGGAATGCAGCAGATCCATCTCAGCCTGCAGTGATTACAGGTCATGTTCCAGTTGATGCAATGGATAACGTTGCTTCAGCAGCAATTGACATGGTTTACCCAACTACACAACAAGTTCTTAGTAACGCGATCAGTTATAACTGGTTGTTAGGAGTTGGCGGAGTCGTTATTGGCTCTAAACAAGGTACAGCAACCTTTAATGTAGCTGAAGGACATGTGTCTGAAGCCATTATCTCGGTTAACTTTGGTTCAGTAGCTACAGTTGTTGATGGTTTACATGTGGTATTAACACGAGTAAATCCAGACGGTACTCGTACAGTAATTGCAGATAGCGCGAATACTGGAGTGCTTGACTTATTAGGTATCTTTGGCTCTGAAGTGAAATTCAAAGTTGATAATTTAGGTTCTGGTAGCTATGAGCTATTTATGGAAAGCAATACGCTTCTAACAGCTCTAGGTAGCGTTACAGCAAGTATTACTTTGAATAATGGTGATATTACGCAAGTACCTAACTTGGTTGTAACTCCGGTTACAGGCAATGTTCTTTCAGACGACAACTCTGCTGTATATGGACCAAACTATACGCCAGACTATATTACGACTACGACAGTTGTGACTTCTGTCACTTCTGAAACTGGTAATACGCAGGCTGTAAATGTAGGTTCATCAACAGTTATTGTGGGTGCTTATGGTTCCTTAACGATTAATGCTGATGGTACTTATAGTTATCAAGCTACAGCGAACACACAAAATATAGGAAAAGTTGATAGCTTTACCTATACAGTGACAGACCCTGTAACTGGTAGAACAGACACAGCAACATTGCATATCCAAATTGGTTCTCCAGATGTGAATATCACTTGGAATAATGCTAACCCTGGTGCAGATGCGGTAATTCCGTTACCTGTAGCAAATGCTGATACTAATCATGCAACTGTTAGTATGAAACAAGTAACGGATGCTGTTGTTGACGTACCAAGTGGCACGGTAACTATTGGTAACCTTGCAGGCTTCCCGCCATTACCTGTATTAAGCAATACAGTCACTTCGAATCAATTCGTTATTGCTGCTAATACGGTAAGTGATGTTCATGTTGAATTAGACTATACGGCATCATTAAGCTTGTCGGCTCTTCCAACAACTGGTTATAAAATCCAGCAATTGGTGGGTTCAACATGGGTAGATACTGTTTACTCAGGTTCTGCGACAGCCTTGGCAGGAGTATTAGGTGCACCAGCATACTCAGCTGACGTATCTCACTTATCTGCTGGTACTTATCGAGTGGTATTTAGTTTATCTAGTCTGATTTCTTTAGGAACGGTGACTCTAGATTCTGTAGTAACTACAAAAGCTACACATCTAGATCAATACACACCTGATGGTTTAACAGATTGGATTCACGGCAATATCTTGTTAGGCGATACAACTGGTGGAGTTGCAGATACTTCAGCTGCTTCTCAACTATATGTTGAAGTTACACCAGGAAATTACCAAATTGCTGCTGGTCAGGCGATCAATACTGGCGAAGGTACGTTGTATCTCTACCATGATGGTTCGTACTATTACAAACCACTTGATAGCGCGGCAAGTGCTACGATTGATACGATTAACTACAAACTCGTATCCGTGACTGGTGCAGAGTCAACTAGCACATTGACCATCAACTTAAGTCAAGAGTTGAATAGCCTAGCTGTAAGTACAGGAGCGAATGATACATTCACGCTTGGAAATGGCGCAGATACCTTGATTTACAATACGTTAACTGCGGCTGGCGTGAACAATCCAACAGGGGGCAACACAACAACTGGTGGTGTAGATACATGGACTGATTTCCATGTAGGTAATACAGCAACTGATAACCAAGCTGATAAGATCGATATTAGTAACTTGTTACTTACTCATCCGAACAGTTTAACTATTGGTCAGTATGTATCTGTAAGCTATAACGCAGCGACACAAAATGCCACAATTAGTGTAGACCGTGATGGCTTAGGTACGACTTACACAAGCACACAATTGTTGACGATTCATATAGATGAACCAAGAACATCATTAACGCTTAATGATCTTCTTAACAATGGTCAAATTATCTATTAATAGATAATTAACCAAATAAAAAGAGAACCCTAGGGTTCTCTTTTTTTATGTTTAAACAATACGTTAACTTAGCTTTTAGAGAGTTCATGCTATGATGCATTGAAAATTTTATAGAACAACAAATAACGGATAGGGACTTAATTCGAGTGGCGGTATTTTTAGACTTTAAAAGACAACTTAAGCTTTGGTTGGAACATTTCGTTCAGCATGTTCCAGACCTTCCGGAAAAAACAATTTTGTTTATATCATTTGGTCCTAAAGATCAAAGATGTAGTGTGTGGCATACCGAAAAAACAGCTTTTTCACAAGCAACTATACAGTTATTCGATTTTATTAATAGACAGTTTTCTCCAGATCAACTTCCAGACTATATAAAAATTGATGTTGCGTACAATCTAGAAAAACAAAGTTGGAGTCAAATAGAACAACTTGTTCATCATCAATTTCATAATAATCATTACCGCAGAGGAATTGCATTTGATGAAGCATGTTCGGTGGTTTTTCTGGAGCAAGAGATATATGGCAAAGCAATTATTCGAGGTTTGAGTTATGACAAACCTAACTTTTTTGATGAAACCAATCTCAACTATGCAATTAAGCAAAAATATAACGCTCCTAAACCACAAATTAGACTACAAGAGCTGCAAGACATTTGGACTTTCGATACCTATGCAACTTTTTATGAAAATGGACAGTTTATTAATTTAGCAAGCCGTTATGATGCAAATGGTATTAGAGGTATTGCGACCAATAAGAAGCTGCATTTTAGAGAGCTCATTGAGAAAAATGCAGCGTTTTTGCACAGCCAGATTCAAGAAAATGGCAAATTCATTTATGGCTATTTTCCTGCTTATGATCGTGATATCCGCAACTACAATACTGTACGTCATTGCACATCACTTTATGCACTATTAGAAACTTTCGAATTACAAGATAAACCTGAGTACTGGCCTAAAATTATTGCAGCAATTCAATACGCTCTTACTACTTTCTATAAAGAAAAAGACTCTACAACTGCTTTTATGATTGATGGTAAAGAAGGGGAATTTGAAATTAAATTAGGTGCAAACGCAGCAGCTATTTTAATGTTAACGAAATATCAGGAAATTACTCAAAAAACAGATTATTTAAAATATGCAGAGAAACTTGCAAATGGTATTTTAAAATTAGTTGATTCAGATGGATTAACTACTCATGTATTAAATTATCCAGACTATGATTTAAAAGAAAAGTTTAGAATCATTTATTATGATGGAGAAGCAGCATTAGCTTTACTCAGGTTGTATCAAATAAATCAGGATAAAAGATTATTAGACACTGTTAAATTAATGTTTGAAAATTTTATTTATAAAAGATATGAAAAATATCATGATCATTGGTTAAGTTACTGTACCAATGAGCTTACAAAAATATGTCCTGAAGAAAAATATTTTATTTTTGGTTTAAATAATTATTTAAAACATTTTATTTTTATTCGAAATAGAAAAACAACGTATGCAACTTTGTTAGAAATGCTAATGGCTGCTTATAAAATGGTAAATCGTTTAAAAGAGCAAGGCCATCAAAAACTTTTTGAACAAGCTTATATGCACGAATTAAAAAAACTCATTACATTTCGGGCTGAGTTTCAAACCACAGGTTTTTTCTATCCGGAAAGGCTTTGTTGCACAAAGCTATTCTTGAAGGCTTCTTCAGTAATATAATTTCCAGATGAAGAAGCCTACACCTAAAATCTATCGTACAACCAATTGGTCCTCGTATAACCAAGCTTTAATCAAGCGAGGAAATATTTCAATCTGGTTTGATCCTAAGACGCAATGGTATGCACAACCACAAGGCAAGCAAGGACGAAATCAAACTTATTCCGATACAGCGATTCAATGCTGTTTAATGATCAAATCTCTATTCCGTCTTTCTTTACGTATGGTTACTGGCTTTGTTCAAAGCCTGATTAAACTCTGTGGCTTGAATTGGGCAGCACCAGATTACTCCACCCTTTGTAGACGACAAAAGCATATTGATATTGCGATAAGCTATCAGAAAAGTCATGATGGGTTACACCTACTTGTCGACTCTACGGGTTTAAAGTTTTTAGGTGAAGGCGAATGGAAGCGTAAAAAACATCAGCCTGAATACCGTCGGCAATGGCGTAAACTGCATATTGGTATAGATGCTGAAACACTGCAAATACGTGCCGTTCAGCTTACTACAAATAATGTCAGTGATTCACAAGTACTAGGTGATTTACTGGATCAAATTCCACTAGATGAGCGAATAGATTCTGTCTATACCGATGGCGCGTACGACACGAAGTGCTGCAGAAAAGTGATTTCAGATCGTCAAGCACATGCAGTAATTCCACCCAGAAAGAATGCCAAGCCCTGGAAAGATTCTAAAATAAGTTCAATAGAACGAAATGAGTTACTTCAAACGGTTAAACATTTAGGCAGAACCCTATGGAAAAAATGGTCGGGTTATCACCGTCGTAGTTTGGTGGAAACCAAGATGCATTGCATCAAATTATTAGGTGATAGGCTGACGGCAAGACATTTTCAAAGTCAGGTCAATGAAATTCATGCGCGTGTGGCAGTTCTGAATAGATTTACGGAATTAGGTAGACCTCGCACCCAAGTTGTGTCTTAAATTTGAATGGATTGGGGAGAACTCAGC
>NZ_JFWX01000073.1:0-10697 GCF_000588095.1 Acinetobacter sp. 1130196
TAAAACGTTGACCTATGACCGTGGACGCGAGATGTCAGAACATAAAATACTCGAAGAAGATTTAGGCATAGATGTATATTTCTGTGACCCACATTCACCTTGGCAAAAAGGCACATGCGAAAATATGAATGGTTTAATTAGGCAATATTTACCTAAAGGGATTGATTTAAATCAGGCAGATCAGCATTATTTAAATCAAGTTGCCATGTCACTGAATACTCGTCCTAGAAAGGCGTTAGATTGGCTTACACCATTAGAGAAATTTGCTCAGCTTGTTGATTATCATATGGCTTTTGAAACTGTCGCACCTCATGTTTGAATTCGCCTTTATTCAAGTCTAAAAAAACATCAAATATTCAGTTTTTATAGCTTTTGTGGGGACGACACAACTATTACAATACAGTTTATAAATAGTTTAACTCTTCAGCAGTTTTAGGCATGTTATGACTTCAATGTCGAACACTACCCAAAAGCACTTTATTGTTGAGCAGTTTCCTCTACCGACTTGGGTCAGTGATGAAAAGGGCTTAATTTTATACTGCAATACGGAGTGTACAAAGTACTGGCGCGATACTTCTCCTCCATTGTTTCAGCAATGGTTAGATTTCGTGTACCCTGCCGATTTAGAAGAAGTTAAAAATAAATGGTTAGATGCTATAGGGCTCCAATCAAGAGTTGAGTTTAAATGCCGTCTTTTGCATAAGAGTCACCACTATCGATGGTGTAAGCTTTCTATTCAATTGTCGAAATACCATGAATCTTCTCAGGAAAACGAATGGTTTGTTAGTTTTCTAGATATTGACCAAGATATACAAGAGCAGCAAAGCTTACGAAAAGATATCGATATACAAAATCAAATGCTCGATATCAGTGTCGATTGTATTAAAGTTTTAAATACAGATGGCACTGTATCTCATATGAATAAATCAGGATGCCTTGCATTAGGTATACCTGTAGATGAAAAAAAATTTGGCATGAGATGGTTAGATCTTTTACCCTCTCATATTCGTAAACGTGGAAGAGTTGCTTTAAAAAAAGCCCTACAAGGTAAAGTAGCCCGATTCGCCGGCATGAGTTGTTTACCAAATCAAGAGCCTGAGTATTGGGATAATATGCTTACCCCAATTCAACATACAAACGGCGAAATTATTCAAATATTGTGTGTTTCGCGAAATGTCACTCAACAGTATCTTACCGAAAACCGTCTAAGGGATATTAGCGAGAGAGATGAACTCACAGGATTATTTAATAGACGCTCATTTAAGCTTCAACTAAAACGTACTCTAGCCTACTCAAGGGAAACGCAAACAAGTGTAGGGCTACTTTTAATTGATTTAGATCATTTCAAACACATTAATGACACCATAGGTCATAGTGCTGGTGATCACTTATTAAAAATACTATCCAAACGTTTTAATCAATGTGTAGACCATGAACAATGTTCTGTGGCTAGATTAGGTGGCGATGAATTTGCAGTTATTGTCAGCCATCTAAAAAATGAAAATGATGTGCGCGAGCTTGCTGAAGTATTGCTTCAGCAACTTAATCAACCTATTACGTATGCCGGTAATGTACTCAACGGCGGGATGAGCATTGGCTGTGCCATTTATCCTCAAGATGCTGTTGATCAATCAAGTTTATTAAGCTGTGCAGACATGGCACTGCATGACTTAAAAGCTCGAGGTCGTGGCGGTATACGTATGTATAACCCGAGTATGATGCAATTAACCGAGGCAATCGCGTCTCAACTTAACATTGCCCGGCAGCTTATTCGTCACCATACCATCCAACCTTATTATCAACCTAAAGTTGATTTAAAAACACATACTGTCGTGGGCTTTGAAGCATTACTCCGTTGGCATACGACCTCGGCTCAGACAGGTTTACCTTCTCAGATTGCTGAAGCTTTCAAAGATTATGATTTAGCAAGTAAAATTGGTGAAATCATGCAGCATCAAGTTTTGCATGATATGGCTAAATGGATAAAATTAGGTTTTCAGCCCCTTCCAGTATCTCTAAATGCTGCACCAGTTGAGTTTTTAAGAGATAATTATGCAGAACGGCTATTAAAAAAAATTAATCATCTAGCAATTCCTACACATTTAATTGAAGTAGAAGTTACTGAGCATATGCTTGGGGACCGTGGTTCGGAATATGTTATTCGCGCACTCAATAAACTAAAACAACATGGAGTACGCATTGCTTTAGATGATTTCGGAACAGGATTCTCTTCTCTAACGCATATAAGAGATTACCCAATTGACTGTCTAAAAGTCGACTGTAGTTTTATACAAAAGATGCAAAATGATCCATCAATTTATGCAATTGTTCAAGCCATTGGCTTACTTGCTCCAAATCTCTCACTTGGTCTAATTGCAGAAGGTATTGAAACACCAGAACAAGAAGAATTACTTCTTCAATTTGGCTATAACATTGGACAAGGCTTTTTATTCGAACAAGCTATCGATGCCAATCAGGTTGTATCTATTCTCAAACAAGGTCAGGCTTATTTAGAAAGCCATTATTCAATGAGTTAATCTCTACCTTTAAAAAGGTCGCTCACTTTGCACACTAAAAACACACAATAGAAATCATAAAATTGGCGATAATATAACCATAACGATAACAAGCTTAGGTTCTTCAACAATAAATATTGTCATAAGACAATAAGGAGCAATATATGAGTTATCACCATATTTTAGTTCCAGTCGATGGTTCTCCTACTTCACTTATTGCGGTTAACCATGCTGCAAGCCTTGCTAAAGCGTTTAACAGTAAAGTCACTTTAGTATATGCGCTTACTATTGATCCTTTTATTTCAGTTGAAATCATCGATAGTACAGAAATTGCGCAAGATTACTTTAATAAAGCGAGAGCTTCGATTCAGGGCATCTTAGATCAAGCTAAAGAACAATTTAATCAACACGGAATTTCTGTTGAAACAAAGATTGTTGAGGGTCAAACAATTCACACAGAAATTATTAAAGCAGCAACTGAACTAAAAGCTGATTTATTAGTAATTGGTTCTCATGGGCGAAAAGGTTTTAAAAAGTTTTTCTTAGGAAGTGTAACGCAAGCACTCTTAGGAGAAATCCATGTACCAGTGTTGGTCGTAACTGAATAAATACATCTAAAGTTGTGTAAAAACCCAGCGATAGCGCTGGGTTTTTTGCGTAGATTACTTTCCGTTATACGTAAATTTAATGAGAGAACCTGGATTCTCTAAATTATTTGTTACGGAACCATCATCTTTTTGCACATTCCCAGCCGTATCTGTCAGTACATATAGAACATTACCCTCCGGACTTGCAATCACATCACGATAACGGTTATTGCTTTTAAACATCGGGATAGCATCATCTAAAGTCACACTATACGTCGGGTCTAGCTTAATACGGAAAATTACCCCACGTTTTAAAGATGGTACCAATAATGTATTTTCCCATCCTGAAATTGCTTTTTTGCCTCCCGTATATACATATGCCGATGCCGGCGCAACTGTTGGCCAACAAACATAAGTCATATCACCACAAGTTGGATCATTGTAGTTATAGGTATCTTGAACGGTATACAACGTTTTCAAAGGGGCTACAAAGTTTTTACCAGTCCATTCAGATTCTTTAGTCACCGGAACCCCTTCAGCTACTTTTATTCCGTTTTGTCCAAAATCCTTAACTTGTGATTTATTGGTTGCAGCCGAATAGTTAGCATAAGCATAACCACTATCATCTTTATAACCCGCTACATTTGGCCAACCATAGTTCCCACCTTTTAAAATGAGATTAATTTCATCATCAGAATTTGGTCCTTGCTCAGATTGTAAAAGCTTTCCGTTTGGAGCAAACGCTAAACCTTGTGGGTTACGGTGCCCTAAAGTGTAGATATGACTCACTACTCCGTTAACGCTTGGGTTATCTTTGGGAATACTTCCGTCCAGATTTAGGCGTAATACTTTACCCATATATGTATGGTAGTCTTTACTGTTGAGCTCTTGCTGGGTTGGAGTGTGCTGTGCCTGATTTGGTAAGAACAAATAAGCTAGCTGATTACGGCCTTGGTCACCAATTGTATAATAGATTTTTTGGTCTGGACCAATGACGAGACGACCAGACTGATGGTCTTTCGATGATGGCAAGCCAGCAATCAAATCGACAGGTTTTTCAAATGTATCTGTTGTTTTATTATAGGTATATCTACGGATAATCGTTTGGTTAGGTAATTCTTTATCTGTAGATTTTGGATTTTTAAAAGTGCCCGAAATATAGATATAAGGGTTATGTTTAAAGTCAGGATGAAAAGCAAAACCTAATAAACCATTTTGACCATCAGCATCATTTACAATTTCAGGAACCTGAAAAACGGTTTTTGCGCTACCAGACTCAGGATTTACTCTCAAAATTTTACCAGTCGCACGTTCGGTTAACCAAATCTGATTGTCTGGTCCCCATAACAAAGCATGAGGTTTATTCAAGTTAGACAGAATAACTTTTTTATCAAAATTTTGTGTTTTTGCTTTAGCAAATTGTGCTGGGGTAAGAGGAATATCCGCAAATGCCGTATTAAAGGTAAATAGTTGTGCAGCACCTAAAAGAGTGATCTTCGCTAATAAATGTTTATTCATAATTCCACCTTATAAATTTTTTAAAGAGTTAACCCACACTAAAAACGTTTGATTTGTATGCGTTCTCTATATCTTTTGTATTATGATGAATAGCATATTTATTAAAATCCAAATTTCTGAAAGGCTCTGTTGCATAAAAGTAGCTATTCAAAACCAATAAATATCTTAGAAATGCCCTATGGTTCCCCCCTACCAATAATTCATTTATTTTTTAAAACGATTAATCCGAAGAAAATCTTTGTTAAAGTAATTGAAAAGTAAAAATTAATACTGAAACAAACAATTCAAATTATAAAAATATACATAACACAAAGCCAAAAGTTCCAAGCTAGGACTTAAGCATTAAAGCAGAAATCAGGTTTAGTTATGTGTGCAAATTTTAAACCCCTTAAAAAAGCTCATGCTCATCAATTAGGCTTATTTGAACCTACTTTTGACTACAACTCGGATGTCTATCCAAGCGATGACTGTCCAATGATCTTATCTCAACAAAATGAATGGGAATGGAGAAAAGTTAAATTTGGTATGCTACCTCCATATGCAAAAGAAATAACTTTTAAATACGCAACTTATAATGCGAGGACTGAAGCGGTTGAACAAAAACGTTCCTTTAAGCATGCGTGGTCACACGATCAATTCGCACTTATACCTGTTGAAGCTATTTATGAACCTAAATATATCAATGGTAAAGCTCATTGGTATGGCATATTCCGTCAAGATGGAAAGCCATTTACACTTGCAGCAATTTATGAAGAAACCATAATTGATGAGCAGAAAGTTAGAACAATGTCATTATTAACAATCAATGCAAATCGACATTCTTTTATGAAACAGTTCCATAAACCAGATGATGAAAAACGTTCAATTATTGTAATACCTGAAGATCTTAGAAATGATTGGTTAAATTGCAAGCATGATGAAGCCTCTGACTTTTTCCTAGATATGCCATTAAATGAATTTACGTCTTTGCCCAAAGCTGAGATGAACAAATCATAAAATAGTTAAATGTCTGATAAGTGAAAGTAGCAAGCTTAAATGGCTCCGCCTAATAACTTATGTTATCCTTCGCGCTTCTTTAAAACTTCAAATTTTCATTATCCATGACACTTACGCCACCTTAAGTTTATTTACCCCTCTCCTTTGTAAATAACTCATCACTGTCTAGTGATGTGGTGTAGTCGCTTGTGTATTGGTATATCACATCACTAGCCTTTCTAAAATTTAAAATTCTAGGCTATTTCCATGTTAACGAATCTTCGAGAACAATGGTTCTCTAATGTCCGTGCAGATATTCTTTCTGGGCTTGTTGTTGGTCTGGCTTTAATTCCAGAGGCGATTGCCTTTTCAATTATTGCAGGTGTAGATCCCCAAATCGGTTTATATGCGTCTTTTTGTATTGCAGTTATTATTTCTTTTGTAGGTGGCCGTCCTGCCATGATTTCGGCAGCAACAGGTGCTATGGCCTTAGTCATGACGACCCTAGTGAAAGAACATGGTCTTCAGTATTTATTCGCAGCTACTATTTTGACGGGTGTCATACAAATCGTAGTGGGATATCTTAAGCTTGCTAAGCTCATGCGCTTTGTTTCTAAATCGGTTGTGATTGGTTTTGTAAATGCTCTCGCCATTCTCATTTTTATGGCTCAGCTTCCAGAGTTAGTCAATGCAAGTTGGCACGTCTATCTATTAGTTGCTATTGGTTTAGCAATTATTTATCTATTTCCTTATGTACCAAAGCTTGGAAAATTTTTTCCATCTCCCCTTATATGTATTGTTATAGTCACATTACTTACCCTCCTTTTTGGTATTGATGTGCGAACAGTTGGCGATATGGGAGCACTACCAAATACTCTACCTATTTTTTTAATTCCAAATATTCCTCTTAATCTAGATACACTTCTTATCATTGTTCCTTATTCATTAGCGTTAGCTGCAGTTGGCTTACTTGAGTCGATGATGACAGCCACAATTGTTGATGAAATGACGGATAGCCCGAGTAATAAATTTAAGGAATGTAAAGGTCAAGGTATTGCTAATATTGCCTCGGGTTTTATGGGTGGGATGGCTGGATGTGCAATGATTGGACAATCAATGATTAATGTTAAATCAGGTGGCCGTACACGCTTATCTACTTTATGTGCAGGTATATTCTTGCTGATTTTAGTTGTATTTTTAAGTGATTGGTTGAAAGTTATTCCTATGGCTGCACTTGTTGCTGTCATGATTATGGTATCAATCAGTACTTTTGAGTGGAGTTCACTTACACAATTTAAAACTCATCCTAAAAGTAGCAATATCGTCATGATTGCAACCGTTGTAGTAGTTGTAGCTACTCATAACCTAGCACTAGGCGTATTGACGGGTGTATTACTTTCCGCGCTTTTCTTAGCGAATAAACTTGAAAATGATGTACACGTGATAACCTCATTAGAAGGCAACTCTCGTTTATATGATTTAAGAGGACAAATCTTTTTTAGTTCTTCAGATAAATTCATGCAAAGCTTTAACTTTAAAGAAGAAGTAAAAGAAGTCATTATTGATCTGACTCATTCACATATTTGGGATATCACTTCGGTTGCAATGCTTGATTCAGCAGTGGAAAGGTTTCAAAAGAATGGCATACAAGTTACTGTACGTGGTTTAAACGAAGCCAGTTCAGTCATGATTGACAAGTATGGTACACATGCAAAAATTTAAAAAAGGTCCTGCGGGACCTTTTCAATCATAGAGAATTATATTTTTAAGGAGATTTATATAATAAACGGTTTGGGCTACCAGATGGATTTTTCACCACATCACTAGTCGCTTGATTTAGCAGATTGGATGTTATCGTTTGAGGTGTAGCTGTAGGTGTACTTTGAAGAAGTTCAGCAACTACTCCAGCAACATGTGGAGTTGCCATGGAAGTGCCATTTAATACTTTAGTGGCCGTATTACTCCCAATCCAAGAAGAGTTAATTTGACTTCCGGGCGCAAAAATATCAACACAGCTTCCGTAGTTAGAATAGCTTGCTCGAGTATCAGTATTGTCAGTTGCAGCAACTGTAATTGCATTACTTGTTCTCGCCGGAGAAGAAGTACATGCATCTGTATTTGAGTTACCAGCAGCTACGACCATTACATAGCCATTATTATATAAGTTTTCTACTGCACTATCTAAAGAAGAGCTTGCCGCCCCACCTAAGGACATGTTTACAACAGCTGGTTTACTTCCATTTTTCAAAATCCAATCTAAACCAGCAATAACATTACTCGAAGCACCGGAACCATCACATCCTAAAATCCGAACAGGGACAAGTTTTACATTCTTGGCAACACCATAAGTGGTACCGCCTACCGTTCCAGCAACATGTGTGCCGTGCCCATTACAATCAGTCGTACCATTACCATCAGATATTGCTGTATATCCACTTAATACGCGACCTGAAAATTCTTGATGAGTAGATAATATACCAGTATCAACAATATAAGCTGTTGTCCCGGTACCAGTTTGCGAATAAGAATATGTTGAATTTAATGGTAAAGCTTTCTGATCAATACGATCTAGTCCCCAATCAGCATTAGTTTGTGTCGTTGCATCAATATTCACTACAGTATCATTTTCTACAGAAAGAACTTGAGGGTTCTTTTTCATCGCTTCAATGAACGCTGTTCCTGCGGTATCAGGTAAATAAATTGCAAAACCTTTAAGAGCACTGTCGTAGCTTTGTAAAATTCTGCCACCATGCTGTTTTGCAATATTCTGTGCAAAATCTTTCGCAGCCCTAATATCCTTATTCAAAATGACAATATATTGATTTTTAATAATTCCTTTTGCTTGAGAAGAATCTATTGCAGAATTTAAAAGATTAGGTGCCGCATAAGCTAAATGAGTCGCAGCCATTGTAAGAAAAACAGCAGAAACCTTGCGAATCTTCATGTGTATCTCCATATATTATATTTCAGGTATTTTTATGATAAATAATAATTTTTTTATTTCAGAATTAAATTCAAGATGGAAATCTTAAAGATTTTTATCTGTTTTTAAACCTAAATCATATTTTCATAATTTTTTATTCCACACAATATGCTTCAACTTTTTCAATAAAAATTGTGATAGAAATCTAATTTAAATTTATATATTTTATTTTTTTATAGTGAGATGTATTTTATTATTTTGGAGAAATAAAATAAAAAAATATAATCATAATGAGCAATACTATAGTTGCTAGTGATAAGTAAGTTCCAACAGTATTAAAACTTTTCAAAAACTTCAAAATATCCATAACAATATGATAATTAATAAATTAGTAAAATTATTTCAAAATTTATCAATTCATGCAACTCCAAGTAATTTACAATTTTTTTAACTATAAGTCATACGTATAATAAATGTATAGATATTTTATTTATTCCAATTACCATTTAAACTATCTAACTCTAATAATTTTATTTAAATAAATTAATTTTATGAAAAAAACTTTTAATAAAAAATACCCTCATATCTAAAATATGAGGGTATTAAAATAAACAACTTTACAGACGCAGTATATGCATAAGTAAATATACACCTTTAAAGATATATTTACAATGCTTCTTTAAAATTTTCATTTAATACGACCTGATCCTTCCTACTAACTGCTGCTTTAGTATGCTAAATATTTTTTAGCTAAGGATGATGCAAAATAAAAAAGTCCGTATCTTGGGAAGCTACGGACTATAAAACTCATCTAAGCAACAGCTAAACAGTTTGTCGATTAGAGAGAAAACACTATCCTTTTAATCTAATTGAGTTATTAATTTAGGTCAACTTGAAATCAAACATAGTGATAAAAAGCCACTTAAATGTGATCTATTCTACATTTTTACTTAAACATAACCAAAAATGAATATATTTATTTCAAATTTAATAAAACATATTATTCGATGCAGCATCTCTTAGCAAAAAACAAACTATTGATTTAAATAGTAAAATATAATTAAACTATTCTTATAAAGTTCAGCGCCTACATCCATATCTATTTAAATATATATTTAAAATAGTGGTCTAAAATTGAATAATGATTAACTCCAGAAATAGTCTCGAAAGAAACTAACTCATGACCCGCACTGCATCTGTGTTCAAAATAATTTTGGCTTTGCCACTGCAATTCACTTAGCTCCAACCCTCCACACAAAATCCTACAAGGTATATCAGTCTGCTGTTTCTGATAAATAGGGCTATATTTCAAAATATCCTCTTCTGATAAGTTTAATGCATGATTTAAATGAGTCTCCTTTATAGGAGATAAATCATAAATACCACTTAATAAAGCCAATTCTGATAATAAAGGATGGTTTAAACATACAGCTCCAAGATGTGCACCTGCTGAATGCCCTACTAATAGAACTTCATTCGTTTTCCAATTTTGTTTAGCAATAAAATCTAGAGCTTTCTGAATTTGCATAACCATTTCTGAAATATGACTTTGAGGAGCCAAGTCATATTCTAAAAGTACACACTGGGCTCCTTTTGCTAATATATACGGCGCTATAAAAGCAAAATCCGATTTATCACACCACTGCCAATAGCCTCCATGAATAAAAATCACGGTTTTATTGGTATGTTCACAAGGAAAAAAATCCATCGTTGATCGGTTCTGTGAACCGTACTTTATATCTTTTATATGGTGATAAGTCTGATAACTCAGCAAGCTTGGCGAATTCAAACATGAGGTGCGACAGTTTCAAAAGCCATATGATAATCAACAAGCTGAGCAAATTTCTCTAATGGTGTAAGCCAATCTAACGCCTTTCTAGGACGAGTATTCAGTGACATGGCAACTTGATTTAAATAATGCTGATCTGCCTGATTTAAATCAATCCCTTTAGGTAAATATTGCCTAATTAAACCATTCATATTTTCGCATGTGCCTTTTTGCCAAGGTGAATGTGGGTCACAGAAATATACATCTATGCCTAAATCTTCTTCGAGTATTTTATGTTCTGACATCTCGCGTCCACGGTCATAGGTCAACGTTTTACGCAGTTCTGCAGGTAAATATTTCAGAGCTTCAGTTAAAGCCTTGCGCACTGATTCTGCCTTTGCATCAGGTAA
>NZ_JFWX01000074.1:0-10575 GCF_000588095.1 Acinetobacter sp. 1130196
CTGAACTGCACCCCATAAGTTAGACTTTTTAAACTTATGAGGTGTGCCCTATGCCAATTCCGAAGCATTCAAAAGAGTTAAAATTAAAAGTCATTCAAGCTTATTTAGATGGAAGTAAAGGATATAAAATCCTTTCACAAGAATTTAATGTTGATCTCCAAACCATCCGCTTATGGATTGAAAACTATAAGGCACAAGGTGAAGATGGCCTGAATGTTAAAACTAAAAAAACCTACTACTCTTCCGAATTTAAAATCAAGGCTGTACAAATGCTTCTTGATAAGATACCGGTAAGAGAAGTTAGAAGACGGTTAAATCTGAGCGGGACGTCAATTTTAAGAAGGTGGCTCGCTCAGTATCATAAAGAAGGGATTGCCGGGTTTAATACTACGAGGATTTATACCAATATGGTTAAACAACATAAAACCAAAATAACTAAACCTATAAAAGAAGACAAAGATAAATCTCAACAGGAGCTCATTGATGAAGTGACTGCTTTACGAGCAGAGGTTGCCTTTTTAAAAAAGCTAAAAGCCTTAAAACTGAAGCAACGTACTTAAATACACTTTGTACTGCAGACACTGTTCAGGTTATTTCAGAATTAAGGCAAATTTATCCATTAAAACTCTTACTCAGTATTGCAAAGATTGCTCGTAGTACTTATTTCTATCACATGAAAGCTGTACGCTCTAATGACAAATATACTGAGTTAAAACAGCAGATTAAGTCCATATATCACAAGCATAAGGGATGCTATGGCTATCGTAGAATTACTCTTGCCCTGAAAAGTACAGGAATAATAATCAACCATAAATGTGTATATCGCCTTATGAAAACCATGGGACTTAAATCACGTATCAGAGCATTGAAATATCGTTCATATAAAAGTGGTTGTGTCAGGACGGTGGCTGATAACATTATGCAACGGCAATTTAAAGCGAACCATCCCAACCAGAAATGGGCAACTGATGTGACGGAATTTAATGTTAACGGTGAAAAACTTTATCTATCACCAATTATAGATTTGTTTAATGGGGAAATTATTACTTTCCGGATCCAACGTAAACTCAATTATGAGTTAGTGAAAGATATGCTCATTCATGCCTTAGCTAAACTTAAGCGACATGAGAAACCAATTCTCCATTCAGATCAAGGATGGCAATATCAAATGGCTCATTACCAACAGCAATTAAAGCAACATGGTTTAATTCAAAGTATGTCTCGTAAAGGAAATTGCTTAGATAATGCTGTAATAGAAAGCTTCTTTGGAATATTAAAATCGGAATGCTTTCATGGAGAAAAATTTCAATCAATTGATGAATTAGAGAAAACGATACGAGAATACATTCATTATTATAATCATGAGAGAATCAAGGTGAAGCTACAAGGTTTATCCCCGGTACAATATAGAAACCAGTTTATAAAAACTGCTTAACTAACTGTCCAACTTTATGGGGTCAGATCATTCCGCCGCAGAGGGGGCACGAGGGTTCGTCACTAAAAGATTGCTCTTTTAATGCTTTTCGGAACGGTCTGCTAAAACCGACTGGCAATGTGGCCAGCAGGCAAAGAATAGTGTCCAAGTCTCTTGCCGTCAAGCACACAAAATGACATTTGCTTTAAATTAGATCATTAAAAAAGTAAGGCTAAATAATTTAGCTTTATTATTAAAATTTGGTTTATAAAATCGAAGAAATTTATATAGATATATGATTTTTGATAGGTCAAAATGAACGTTTATTTTTAAAGACATTTATAAAAAATTATAGATGAGACCGAGTATAAGAGGACATTGAATGAAGAACTTTCTAACTAAGAAAATGTACGCGTCTAGAGCTTTATTTTTTGCTGTAGGCGTTATGGCTTTAAATGTGTCCCCTATTGTTGTTTCTACTGCTCATGCAGCAGCAGAACAAAAAATAGATACTTTATCTAGTAAGCTTTCATCAATTTTTGCAGATAAACCCATAGAAGCTTCTTTATTTAGCTCTCAATTTTTAGGACAAGTTTCCATCACACAAATTCAAAAAATCGTTGATGACTTAAAAGTATCTTTAGGCACTCTTAAAAGTATTAATGTTTCTAATGGTTCAGGAACGATTGATTTTGAAAAAGGAGAATTACCTGTTTCAATTAGCTTAGATCAGCAAGGGCAAATTAGTACCCTTTGGTTTAGCGCACCTCATTTTAAGATAGTAAGCTTAGATGAAACAGTCAAAGGTTTACATGAAAATGCAGTCGGTAAAACCTCTCTTTTAGTTGTTGTAGATAACAAACCTGTGATTGTTGAAAATGATAAAACCCCTATGGCTGTAGGCTCAACTTTTAAGTTACTCGTTTTAAAAGCATATGAAGATGCGATAAAAAAAGGCGAATTAAAAAGAGAAACTATTGTTTCTTTAAAAGAAAAAAATCGCTCATTACCAACAGGAGTTTTACAAAACCTACCTGCTGGTACACCTGTAAATCTCGAGCTTCTCGCGCAGTTAATGATACAAATTAGCGATAACACAGCGACCGATAGCCTTATAGAGGTATTAAAAAAGCCTCGTATAGAAGCGTTGTCACCTAGAAACTCTCCTATGCTGACCACACGAGAACTATTTCAACTGATTGATTCGAGTAATGAACAGCTCAGAAATAAGTTTAAAACAGGTACAAAATCGGCTCGTTTAGAAGTGCTCTCTGAGCTAGATAAACTGCCATTACCAAGTGTGAGTAGCATTGGAAAATCGGCTACTTGGCAAGATGCTGAATGGTATATGTCAGCCAATGAGATTTGTCCTCTTCTTGAAAGTGTTCAAAATGCCCCTGCTCTGAACAGTTCTTTAAATCCACTGTTTAAAAATTTAAATTGGCAAAAAATTGGTTTTAAAGGTGGTTCCGAATACGGCGTGATTAACTTTTCAGTAATTGGAAACACTCAAAAAGGCCATAAAGTTTGTGCAGTATTTACCGCAAATGGAAATGAGCCACAACCTGAGTCAAAACTAGCAATATTATTTACAAGCTTACTTCAAGCAGTTGATTCTATAAATCCTTAACTATAAAGACCCATCATGACTAGAAGACTTTTAGTAACGCCTTATGAGGGGTTGTTTTTGATTTGGAGTTATTCAGAAAAGAATCGTAAAAGTATTTTAATTAAACTGAACAATAGATAGAAATTCGCTATAAGTATTAATCTATTTCTTAAAGATTTTAAAATGAAAAAAGTACTTTTGTTTGACCTAGACCAAACCATTCTTAATCGCAATGAATCGCTTATAAAATTTCTAAATTGGCAAGTAAACTTCTTCAAATTAGTACCACAAGAATTAAAAGAGTCTTTTATTAAAAGCTTCATCAAGTTAGATAACAATGGAAGTGTTTGGAAAGATATTGTTTATGATCAATTAATTAAAAACTTTAATATCAAAAGATATGATACAAATGAATTGCTACAGTCTTATATTAATAATTTTAATAAATTCTCTACAGCTTTTGAAAATGCTCAAAAAATCATTCAAAACCTTCATGCTCAAGGATATACATTGGGCTTAGTATCAAACGGAAAAACACCGTTTCAAGAACATAATTTTTATGCTTTAGGAATAACAGATTATTTTTCAACTATCGTGATTTCTGAAGCCATAGGTTTAAGAAAACCTGACCCAGCAATTTATCTATATACTTGCACTCAATTGGGCTGTAACCCATCCGATGACATTTTTATTGGAGACAATCCCAAAGCAGATATAGAAGGCGCCAAAAAAGTGGGTATGCAAACAATATTTTTCCACCCAACTCTCACTCTTGAACACCCTCTTTCTGATGCAAGTATTCATCATTACGATGAACTTGAAGAAACAATTAAGAGATTAGTTACTAATCCCCTTTATTAAGCCAATCAATATTATAAAAAGCTTAATTTAAATGCTTTGATAAAGTATTTAGCCTATTTTGAGTTTTATAGCTATCATCGAAAAGCCAAACTTAAAAATTACAGATAGTACTTATAGGAAGAGTAATGGAAATTTCATTAAGACTTGCTAACGCTGCCGATCTCAAAGCTATAAACGAACGTTATGCCGAGGTTGATTTTGTACCATCACATGAAGATGAACTTATTGTACTAGCTTCTATTGGCGAGAAAACTGTTGGTCAAGGTAGAGTTGTCTCCATTGATTCGAACAGCGGTGAACTCGGTGGAATTTATGTTTTTCCTGGCAATGAAGGGTTAGGAATTGCTCGTAAAGTGGTCGATTTTCTAATTAAAAACTCGGAATTTTCCAAGCTTTACTGTTTACCCTTTGCTGAACTGGAAGGCTTTTACGGATCAATGGGTTTTAACCCTGTAAAAGATATGGTTCAGGTTCCCAAAGCTGTACTCAAAAAACATGAGTGGTGTAATAGTAATTACGACAAACCAGTTTTACTTTTACAAAGAAGTGAATGAGGCAATACCCATAAAAAAAACCGCCCCAGAAGGCGGTCGCTGAGTATAACCAGCAGGTATATAGAAGTATGGTGGACGAATACTTCTATATTCTTTTATGAAGGAGCTTTATTAGATTTCATAAAATCTTCAGATTTAAAATAATTAATGATCATATCTGCATGCTCTTCTTTTGGAGGAGCAACTGTCACAGGAAGCGATTCTTTAGACATTTTAAATCCGTGTGGGATTAACTGTGAAATTGGCGGGAATTTAGGTTTTCCTCCTTCTGTAACCCGTTCAATAAAACTGGCTAACCAGAGTAAATACTCTCCTTCATTTTCAAACTTTGGCATTACACTTACATCAACTTTAACCTTGCACTCACTAAGCGGTTTAGTTAATTGCTCATCAAAATCGATATAATTAAACTTAAGTTTGAATTCAGTTCCTTTAATGGCCTTACGAATCTGACTGATTAAACAATTCAGATTTTGTGTAAGGTCATTGGTGAATAAGTCATCTTTTTTAATATTCTTATAAACCTTTTCAGCCACGGCTAAATATTTTGGCATTTTTAACCTCCTCAATCTCAATTGTTATAAAGTTTTGATCTTAAAATGATTTATGGTTCTGATTATGGTGAAACAAATGTTAAGGAGTGAAATGTTATTATTGTTGAATGTAAGTAGTTAAAGCTTTCTGTAAGTTGCACCAAAAAAACACCGAAAAAAATTATGGTTTTGTTAAATCCTCCGCAATATTTTTTAAATTATTCTCTTCTTTTGAAACATTTATTTTCAATTAAAATTTACCATTTGGTAAATTAATACGATCTCATTTGCTGATCGCGTCTTACCAGTCCTAAAACTGATCTACGCACCCTAATTTCTTCTTCAGAAAATGGCAGATGTTGTTTCAACTCATCAATAGAAAGAGAATTATTTTCTATTAAAAAACAGTCTTGTTCGGTCGTCCATTGAGAAACTACCGATTCAGTTTGCTTGTAGTAACGTTTCATATGTCCTAGTAAATTGATGAGGCTAAAAAGCTTATAAATAGAACAGGCTTTTTAGTTTTCGAGCAGAAAGAAGAGTAAGAATACTACCGAAATACACAACAATAGAAAAGCCAAACATCACTGTAAAGCATTGTTTGGCACCTGTTAAAAATTAGCTTAATCCAAGTTTAATTGCTGTCATACCTGGCAATGATTATGATGTACATGTAAACCAGATGAAATTCTCTGTCCTTAACAATGGGTTAGTTCGGGCTAAAGGAAAGAACTTTGGTGAAAACTCTCAAGTAGATTTTAAAGTTCAGTGTGATGGGAAAAATTGTCAAATTGATGATATTTACACTCCTGATAGCTATAAAAAAGAAGTAATAGCGATTGTCAAAAATAATCAGTGTTAATAAATATTATTCAGAAGTAAAAGCTACGCTAAGTAGCTTTTACTTAATTTAAGAATGTAATCCAGCGATCATCAAATTATCTAAAATAAGTTCACTACGTTCTAAATCAAATGGAATTACCCAAATTTTTGGTTGTAGTCCAGTCTTCAATAAGTCATGAAGTTTAAACTCAAAAGGCTTTAGTGCTATCTGGAAATTTTTATGTTTTGGATAGATTAATACGATATCTGATGTGTGGCCCTGATACATATGATTATAGGCAAACATCTGATACATATCGCTTTGTTTTATCCCAAATTTTTCCTCAATATTATTGCTATTAATAAGTTTCCATTTAGTATCAAGTATCAAATATTTTTTAGACTTTGATTGTTCACAATAATATTGGATAGCTAAATCTGGTATTAAATTAAATATATCTTTTGAATTATATTGAGCTAAATATTTACTAGATTTCTGAGTCTCAAGCTTTGCTCCTTTTACAAGTTGCTTTGATAATTGTATTTCTACATATTTTTCAAATAACTTTTCCATAGGAAATAGAATACTTTTTGCCTGATTAATACCTTTTACAGCAAATGGGATTTCATTGCCTAAAATCAATTCACACCAATACCTTATATCGGAATAATGCGACATTAGTCGATCATTTTTCCATTTTTTAAAATCTTCCCTATAATTTGTAGATTGAGGCACTTCTGAGAACAGTAAATGAAACTCATGTGATGTTCGCCACAAATCAGCAGTCTTAGCTCTTTTACAGACCACATCAATACATGACCGAATCAACCGATTCTCTGCCCGATTTGACGTAAAAATATCATGTTTTATACTTAATTGATGTTGCCTTGTTAAAGGTTTTCGCATTTGTTGTGCTGTATCTAACTGTCCTCGTAAGAAGTTTTCTTCAGCCTCTACTCGCTGATAATCAAATCGTATCCCTGTACGATAAAGTTTCTGCAAAGCATCTAAAAATTGTGCATAGAACCAGTCTGTTAGAGGTACTTTGAATTTTTCAATCGAGGCAAGACCTGTATCACGCTGTGGCAACTGTAAAACCTGTTTCAAGATTTTAATCAAGATAGCCCTAGCATTACCATTATCCTCTACTGAATCAGCATGTTTTGGTAAGATCTCAATTTCAGTGCCGCATGGGGTTTCAATAACTCCAACAAAATTCTGTACTTGAATTTCCGATGCTGTTCTACCTAACTTTAAAATTCGCTGCCCATTTCTGAGCAGTTCCTGATTCAGTTGAAATAGGTAATCAAAACCACTCTGTGAAATTTCTGCAAAATCCATTTTCTGATTCTGCTGAGGAGGATTTTGTGAAACTCTTAAATATGCATATTCACGGATAGTGATATTCGACATAATCACAATCCACTTAACTCATTTCTGACTTCGGATGTTTCATCATAAATTGCAATATACTTCTTCACATCACTGAATGCTTCAGCCTTAATTTCCCAAATATTACGATTAATCAAGCTTTGATCTTTAAATAATCTATTTTGCGAACTTAGCTCATACTTTTTATGAAGCATTCCATTCCCATTTAAAACCGCATCAATCTTTTCCCAATCGTCAAAGAAATATTCCTGTAATTGTGGAATGATTTTTTGCTGAAAAATTTTAGCTAATTTTTGGATTTCTGGTTCTACTATTAAAGGCATGAAATTGGCATGTCCAATACAGTGGTCTCTATCTAATAGTATTTCGATGCGTTGATTTATTACAGTCAGTAATTTCACAATATTAATACCATCAATCTCTATGTCGTTCTCTTCCTGATCTCTTAACAACTCAGGTTTTGGTGGCATTTCAATAAAATCAAAACGTCGACGTAACGCAACATCCAGCCCAGTTAGAGAACGGTCTGAACTATTCATTGTCCCAATAATATAAAGATTATTAGGAATACTAAATTCTTCTTTTGAGTAAGGCAAAATTGTACTTAACTCTTCATCATTACCTTGACGTTTAGAATCTTCAATTTGGGTAATCAACTCACCAAAAATACGGGAAATATTCCCTCTATTAATTTCATCAATAATTAATACATAAGGTTTAGGTTTTGCATAAGCAGATACACTAGCTTTTAGTTCAGCTCGAAGAGCTTTTGCTATCGCCCATTCATAACTTTTCTGATCAATAATTTCCTCATTCTGTAATTTTAAGTAATTACGAATATGTCTTAACGACAAACTGATATCTATATCTTTTTGAGTTAAGGCAAATAAAGTGCCTTGCTGATTTGCAAAAACTCGTATTTCTTTGCCTGCTTTAGTATGAAAAACAAGTTTTTTCTCTTTTGCTTTCCTTATTAATCGTTCAATAGCTTGATTAATACTTTCATCTTCTATTTGAATACTATTTGAGCGCTTAGCTTCATACTCCATTCGAGCATCATCACAAAGTTCTTTAAACAAACCAGGTTTAACATCATAACTTAGTCCTTTATCATTAGCCTCAGCTCGAATACCCTCAACAAAATCTTCATAACTAAAACTTTGGTGAAAAGTTATAAATTTAATTTGTCCAATTTCTTTATAGTGATCAAATATTTTTTTTAGCTCAGTACGATCTGGATAAAGTTCATCTAACTCTTCAAAAGTTTTATTCAATAAAATACTGAGTGAATGATTAATTGTATGGTAAGTTTTACCAGTACCAGCTGCACCAAATAAAATACGATTTAATGGTCTAATCAACGAATCTTTATCACATTTTGTTTCGTTATCATCTGAAGTAATTGAGTCATGCTGGCTAAATTCCTCCATAGCACTCTTTTTAGGGTTAGCATTTAAATATTGTTCAGCTAATTTATTTCCATATTCCTGAATGGGAATATTTTTATCCTTTTTTCCTAAAAGATACTTATATGCTTGGGAATAAGTAAAATTATTATTTCCACTCAAAAAATCCAACCATGTCTTTGAAAAGATAGGAACAATATTTGGATTTTTTTGATCCTGGTATAAATATGCAATTTTCCATTTTAATACTGGAGAAAAGTCAATCTGGTCTATAGCTTCCATTTCGCCTAATTGACTTGCTTTAATAGTTTCCAATATTCTTTTCTTAACTTCATCAAATGCTTTTTCTTTAGTTTGACCATATTTTTCTAACCATGCATAGTCAGTCTCATAAATTTTACCTTTACCATTCTCTTTCTCATCAGAAGCATTTCTGTGGTAAATACCAAATTTAAATGCAGACCCACCTAAAATATTAGCGATAAGTTTAGTCTTATGTTCAAGCCAATAGCCAAATGTATCAATATTACCTACCTGGGAATACTCTGGCAGAGTCATTTTCTGAACTTTTTCTACTGACCATTGATTTAAAAATTCATTCCAAAGAGTTTGGATTTGCTGCTCACTCATTTCACTTACATCACTTCTATAAGTTGTGCTTAAAATTAAAGCTGACTTTTAATAAAAAATATTTAATGCCTATACTAAATGATAGTAATTAGGACAGTTGACAGGTTATGTCCTATATAGTGTTTCTAATGCAAATTTACTTATAGATTATATCTCTAGATATAGCTTTAGATCATTTTCCACACTATATTGGAGCTCAATAGGTGAGATTACCTTAACATGAGGTATCCAGAATCTAATTAGTGATTTAATCTGATCTTGATGTACTATACGACTTGAAATAATCAGGCTTCCATCATCATTTTTTTTCATAATTTGTTGCTCAGGAAAAAGCTGTCTTTGTTCGAAATGTTCAGCAGCTTGATATTGAACTGACAATACTATTTCTTTTTTTTCCTTGCCAAACCAAATACTCTCCTCATTTTCTAATTGTTTTATTATTTCTATATCAGATTCAAATGGATCTAAATGATGTTGTATTTGGCAATCTTTGCCAATTCTACTCAAGCGATACGCTCGTAGCCCTAACTGATCATTTCTTACCGCTGCTAAGTACCAACTACCGTGGTGATGTATAAGTTTATATGGCTGTACTGTACGTAACTTGCTGTTGTATTGAAAAGCTATATGTTTTCGACCTTGTATTGCTTCGCGAATTAATTTAAATAGCTCTGAAAAATGAGTTGTGTTTTCAAAAAAATAACCTTTTGCCGCATAAACTTCAGATGAACGGCTATCGAGTAATTCTCTTAGAAATGATAGATCCAAATTCGGATATAAACCCGTAATTCCAGAAAGCTGAGCAAAATTTTGGATATCTTGAGGGCTAATTTTACCAACATAGTTTGCTCCTAAATAAAACTTCTTTGTTTTTTCATCTATAACTAAAGGTAAACCTGCGATTGATAGCCTTTCTATATCTCGTTGTATAGTTTTTTTAGATACACTAAAATCTAAAGTCAATTCATAAGGGTCTAAATGCTCTCCTCTATTTAAACGGGTTATAATATTTGCAAGTCGCTCTGCTAAACGCTCATGAGCTTTTAAACTTTTTGACATCTTTTGAACTAAACACTTTTAAGTTTACTAATTTAATTATATTGTAGGATGGGCAGAGTAAAACTTGAAGTGCGACATAAACCACCTAATTAATTTAAAGGGTTTATGGAGTATATAAAATTGTCATACCATCATCTTAACTTTGAAGATCGTACTGCATTAATGCTTGAGTCAAGAAAAGAAGGCTTTTCAGCCAGAAAATTTGCTGAACTCATTAAAAGACATCCTAGTACGATCTATCGTGAGCTTAAAAGAAATAGCATCAATGACGTTTATCAAGCTCGATATGCTTCT
>NZ_JFWX01000075.1:0-10414 GCF_000588095.1 Acinetobacter sp. 1130196
TGCATCTTCAACCTTTTTAATGGTTCGATTCACATTACTTTCAGCGATATGGTAATTTGCAGCCAACTCCAATTGAGTGCTGTAATTCCGTAAGTAATTGAGTGTTAATAATAATTGATCCTCTATAGCTAAAGTATGAGGACGCCCAGATTTCTTTTTAAGTGATTCTACTTCTTTTAAAACTTCGATCATTTCACTAAAAACTGGTCGAGGTACACCAACCAAGCGCTGGAATTCAGAATCTGAAAAACGATTTAATTTCTGATATCTCATGAAATTTAGATTGAGGTGGTTTTTACTTTCGCAAGAGGTCTATTTAATAAAATTTATATTTATTAATATTATATTTTAAATCCGTAATAGAAAAATATATAATAAATCAATTTAAAGTAATTTTTTATATATTAAAAATACTATGAATTCTCGGTTTTAATTAAATACTCGATATATCTCCATTTTTTTACAGGATCAATCAATTCTTTATCAATGGTTCCATCAATAATAATCCCATCAATAATCGAGATGATGATATGAGTAAGTGGAGTAGGGTCTTTAATATCTAACTCTACTAATAAACTATTGAGTAAATTGATAAGCCAATTTGTATATTCTTGAAATGGTTCACGAATTGAAGTGTATTGTTTAGATACTTCAATAAATGCCTTCTTAAACAAGCAACCGTTAAAGTTTTCGCTATTAATCCAGTCAATATACCAGTTAAAAATAAGATGTATTCTTTCAAGCGGCTCAGCATCTGGATGTAAATTTAATTTTTCATAAATTGAATTTTGTATATTAATATTTCGATGATGCAGACACTCCATAATTAAACTTTCTTTAGAGGGAAAGTATTTATAAAAAGTCATCTTCGCGACGTTTGATTCAGCAATAATTTTATCTACGCCTGTAGCGTTATAACCAATTTGGTTAAAAAGATCCAAAGCAGTATTTATAATATCTTCTTTTTTTGACATTACTATTCCATTTAGTTAAAACTAATTATTACTTTACATAGATTTTAAATTTTTAATCAATTTGATCATAATCAAAAACATAATTTGATTCAAGTTAATATTATAAAAATAATAGACATTATTTTTAACTTTTTTTAAATATTCTATTTGATTTCGTATGATTTTAATTCTAATATGGATTTTTGATAAAAGGAGTTTTATTTTTGGTATAACTCTTTGTTTTTAAAATAAAATATGGAAAAACAAAAAACTTTAATAAGTTTAACGAGAGTGGATTATGCCTAAAAAATTTGAGAACTTTAATAATCCTAGGAAAAAGGCACTCGCAGGGATGAAACAAAGCATTTCAGCTGAACTTTGGGATAAAAATCTTAACTTTTTAACTCAATTAAGAGCGAAGATTGCGCAGCATCCTGTATCTCATCATCCTGCAATTGAAACTTTAAATAACGGAGAAATTAATAAAGAAAATTTAAAGCGTATTCATTTAGAGTATCGTCATGCAATCGTACAAACATTTACAGATGCTTTATTAATGGCTCAGTATCAAACTAAGCAGTTAGAGCCGAGATTGCATGCCGGTGCAAAGATGTTCCCGCGTTTTCTTTTAAGCCTGAATATATTTGATGAGTTTGGATTCCGTCCTGGAGCCGATCGAGATGGTTACTATCAGGGAAACCCTGAATATGCCCATTATCCATTATTCGAAGATGTGCTTAATGATTTTGGCGTAACAGAGGAAGAACGCCGAAGTTATAAACCGACCAGCATTGCACATCAAGTGAGAGAGTTTTTAGAAAACTCTTATAACGACTATAAAGCTGTTTCAGCTTTATTGGCAGTAGCTGAAGAAGAAGTCATTTTATATAGTCCACCTTTACGTAGAGCAACAAGTGCTGTTGGTATAGAGGTTGAGGGTGGTGGATATTACCATGTTCATGGCGTCTCTGAAGACAAAACTGCTGAGGCAGCAGATGATGACCATGAAGAAGACCTTTGGTTTATTTTGATGCAAGCTTGTACAGAAGAAGACTATATTCGTTTAGAAAACTTATGTCTCGAATACTGTGATTTATGGAAAAAGTTTTGGGATGTTCAAATGGAAAACTCGAAATCAATGCCTCAACAAAATTTAGCCTAAAAATAGATCAAATAATTAAGTTAATAATTAATAATAATCAAAATATTAAAAGGAACGTTTAAAAATATGGAAATAGGAAAAGATTTTTTTAAGTTTAATCGAACAATTTTTGAATAATGTAGTGATATTCGACTGTATGTCTAAAATTAAAGAACCCCAAAAACTTATAGTTTTTGGGGTTTGTATTTGGTGGGCCCACACAGACTTGAACTGTGGACCAACGGATTATGAGTCCGCTGCTCTAACCAACTGAGCTATAGGCCCTATAAATAAGAAAAGCTTTTAATCTCAAGGCTTTTCAGTGCCTGCAATACTAATCAATTTTTTTATTAAACACAAGTATTTTTCAAAAGTAGGTGTGCAGTAGACCTGAAAAATATTTTGCTATATTGTTAATTATCACAAGCGCTAGGGATTCTAGCTTATGAGCACTTCACGAGTAAAGCTAACTAAGTCATTTATCGATCAACTTAAACTCATTCCAGCAATTTATAGAGACAGTGAGATTATTGGTTTTGCTATTCGTGTAAATAATTCATATAAAACCTATATTGTAGAAAAGAAAGTAAAAGGTAGATCGATACGTTGTAAATTAGGAGATTACGAAAAAATTACTCTTGAAGAAGCTCGTATACTTGCACAGCAGAAGTTAAAAGATTTAACTGAAAACAATTATTTAATTAGCAAAAATAATAAAATATTAAAAAATAATTTAGATAAGAAAATTAACCAGCCTAGTCTCGATGAAGCTTTTCAAGCATATATCAATCAACACAAACTAAAAGACAGAACACTAGTTGATTATAGAGATGTCATAGAAAAATACTTAATGGATTGGAGGGAGCTTAAACTTACTGATATTACTGAACAGATGGTTGAAGATAAGTATATTCAATTATCTAAAATTAGTTATGCCAAAGCGAACTTATCTATGCGAGTACTTCGAGCTATTTATCGTTTTTCGGTTAAGTATTATCAAGACAGAAGTAAAGAACTCATCATATCTGCGATGAACCCAGTTAATTTTTTAAATTCAAAACAACGTTGGCGAGCAGTTTCAAGTCGAAGTAACTATATTCATAGAGAAAATTTAGAAAAATGGGTACACGCAATTATTGAATATGAAGGTCGGGGCCAAGAAAATGAAACAAATAAGGACTTTTTATTAACACTTGTTTTAACAGGACTTTTTAGAAATGAGTGTGAAAGCTTACGTTGGGAAGATCTAGACTTAGATGAAGGAAGTCTTTCCTTTATAAATACTTATAATAATGAGCGCTATAAACTTTATATGGGTGATTTCCTTTGGCATCTAATGAAAAATCGTAAAATGAAAATTAATGAAGAATGGGTGTTTCCATCTGTGAAGTCTAAAACTGGCCATATTGTTAATATTTCAAAATTCCGAAAAAAAATAGAAGGGCAGTGTAATATCTCTTTTACTTTTCAAGATTTACGGAGAACATTTAAATTTTTTGAAGATAACTTAAGTGATAAACCACTATTTATTAGAAAGGCAGATGACAAAGAGAAAATATTAGAATCTAACAATGTGGTTCACTTTCAAGATATGCGTAATAGAATGAATAGAATAGAACAAGTTATTCTGGGTTCATATAGAGATAAATTTATTAAATCTATTACTATCAATCTATAAAAATTTTGAAGTTCGCAAATTAAAAAATAAGACTACGACCGGTTCTAAAATCAGTATAACTTTACAGTAAGTTTTATCAGTAAAACACAGAATGAATATTCTTTCACACTTCCTACAACTATTTGTAATTGATGAATTTTATACTTGACTAAAACACTTGGAATTTATACAGTAGTGGAGTATTTTTGATAATTATTATTATTGCTTAGTCCTGAAATACAGTAAGAAGCCTATTCACCATGAATAGGCTTTTTGCTTTGTTTTAATTGATAACTCAAGTCTAAATCTCTTAAAAAATTAATCTAATAGAATCAAATAAATAGTTTTTTTGGTTTTTTTTAATAAATTGAAAAAGATTGACACGTAAATTTTCATTATGAACAAAATTGATTTAAATAGTAGTCAAAGTGAAACACACCTAAATGCTAAGTTTAATTTTCACTAAACGAGGCATAGGAGTGTCATCATGTTAAAAGCAATGTTTTTCTTCAGCGCAGGTGCAATGTTTGGCTATTGTTATAAGCATAAGAATGATAAAGCTGAAGCTGATAAATCTAAATAAGCACTAAAAACCGCCTATAGGGCGGTTTTTAATAAGCAGCATGAGATAAATTTGCTCGAATCATTTGAACAAGTTCTCTTGCTGCTTTTGATAATGGTTTATCTTGGAGCCAGATGAGATAGATAGATAGAGGTAAATGATTTTTTGTATTTTTAAAATCTAGTTGAACTAAATGTCCTTGTTCAATTTTTTCTTTTACCAAAGATAAAGGAAAATTTCCCCATCCTAAACCAGCCTCAACCATATTAATCGCGGTCTGTAAACTATTGGTTTTCCAGTACATTGCTCCAACAATTGAACGTGAATCCTGTATGTTTAATTCACTACTTGCAACTACAATTTGTCGAACATTAATTAATTCTTCAATAGAGATTAACTTATCATTTTGTTTTAAAAGTGGGTGATGAACAGAAATTGTAGCAACTAGAGTTTCATTCATCACTAATTGTAAGCTTTCACGCATTTTTATATTGAGATCAGAACCTGCCAGACAAAGGTTAATATTTTCTGTATAGAGCAAATTTAGAATATCGTCTTGGGGGGCTGTAATAATCTCTACATTAAGTAAGGGAAATTTATCAGCCAGTTTTTTTATCGCTTTAAAAAGTAAATTGGTATTTGCATCTGAAACAACACCAATTTTTAATTTACTTTCAAGTCCTAGCGAAAGCTCATAGGCATGGGTACTTAATAACCTAAGCTGCTCAGCAATAATACGTGCTTGGGGCTCTAATGCTAAAGCCGCTGAAGTAGGAATGACTTTACGGTGAGTACGTTCAAACAAAAGGTAACCAAGTTCTGCCTCAATATTGGCAACAGCCATGCTCACGGCGGAGGGTACTCGATTTAACTTACGTGCCGCTGCCGAGAAAGATCCAGTATCAAGTACACTTAAGAAAAGCTCTATATTTTCGCTATTAAAATTCATTTTGATATCAGTGAAACTGAAAGCTGTTAACTTTATATGTGATTTTAACTGAAACTAAAATAAAAAGAAGTAAGAAAAGATGATTGGTTATGCAAGGTTTAAAGCGTCGTATTGTTTATGTGTCCTCATATGAAATTATTGGAATGGTGATTTCATCAGTAGGTTTAGCTCTTTTGGCCGGAGATAGTGTAGAGCACACGGGACCGCTCTCAGTCATGATTACGACAATTGCGGTAACATGGAATTTTATTTACAACATTCTTTACGAAAAATGGGAAGCACGACAAGAGAATAAGTCACGCACTGTTAAACGTAGAATCGCGCATGCGATCGGTTTTCAAATCACTTTAGTAATGTTCTTAATTCCGCTTATTGCATGGTGGATGGATATTTCTCTTGTTGCTGCATTTTGGTTAGATGTTGCATTTATTATTATCATTCCAATTTATACATTCATATTTAATTGGATATTCGATAAGTTATTTGGATTGCCTGCCTCTGCACAACCAACTACTGCTCAACAGTAGAAAAATATTAATGAGATATCAAAGCGTTATTTAGACTTTGATATCTCGTCTTCACATTATTTTACTCGTTCAAGTTCAAGAGCTTTTGAAATTTTTATTTGAGCTCTTTTGGCAAGTACATAATATAAAACTGCAGTGGATAACAATCCCACTAACCAGGATAAATCGACTCCACCCAACATTTCGGCAATTTGTCCTTTATAGAATTTACTATCAATAAAGGGCAACTGAAGTAAGATACCAATACAATAACAAGCGATTCCAATCGTGTTCCAGCGGCCATATTTACCATTTGGGTCATATAAGGCATCTACATCGCATTCTTCTTTAGAAATAAAATAGTAATCAACTAAATTAATTGCACTCCAAGGAATGAAAAATGTCAGAAGAAATAAAATAAAAGATTTGAATGCGCTTAAAAAAGTATGTTCACCTACAACTGCAATAAATGTTGAGATAATTACCATTGCAAGAACAATTGTAAGTCGCGTTAATTTTGAAATTTGAGCACTTGGTTTAAAGCTGTTCCAAATGGTCGCAATACACATAAAACTGCCATAAGCATTGAGTGTAGATAAAGTGACCTTTCCAAATGCAATACTAAAATATAAAAAAGTAATCACAAGAGCGATTGGATTCATGCCTACAACGTACTGAACTTCATTGCCAACAAAACCACCATTCGAGACTTGAGCAATGAATACACCAAGCATCATTGAAATTTGAGAACCTACTAAAGACCCAAGGCCAACTGCCCAAAACACCCGATTTGAAGAGGTCTTTGTAGGTAAATAACGAGAATAATCTGCTACATAAGGTCCGAATGAAATTTGCCAAGAAGCAGAAAGAGAAACTGCCAATAAAAAAGATGGCCAGCTAAAATGGCGTACAGCAAGCAATTCTGAAATATTCGAGAGAGCTAAAATTTGAGTAAGGATAATAATAAAAGCTATTAAACCTATGACACTTGCGACTTTTCCTACCCAGTGAATTAAGCGATAGCCAATAGTTGCAAATAAAATAATAAAACAAGCATAGATTAAAATACCTGTTGTATTACTGACTTGTGCAAGGTGTGCAATTGCTTTACCAGCGAGTACTTCACCAGTTGCGGTAAAGCCAATATACATCAGGCAAACCAGAATAATGGGAATACATGCACCATACACTCCAAATTGAACCCGACTGGAAATCATTTGGGGAAGGCCAAGTTTGGGTCCCTGAGCTGCATGCAAGGCCATGACAGCAGCACCAAAGCATTGTCCAATAAATAAGCCAATGATTGACCAAAATACATCACCACCTAATACGACAGCTAATGCACCCGTGACAATAGCTGTAATCTGTAAATTGGCACCAAACCAAAGTGTAAATTGGGCGAATATACTGCCATGCCTTTCATTTTCAGGAATAAAGTCAATACTTCGGTTTTCAACAAACCCACTTTTCGATGTTCCAGTTGATGAGTCCATAACACTCTCCTTATCCTTTAAGAGCTTTTCTTTTATTAGAATCCATTTTGTACAAACAAATATAAACATGTATATACAAGCTATTTCAAAAAGAAGCAATGGTTTCGGTAAATCATTGCTTTAATTTTTTGTACTCATAAATTTAGATGTGGTGAGAACAGTAGACTGGTGAGGTGAGTGTTTTTATAAAGATGAGAAAGTGAGCGGTAAATAAAATCTATAAAAAAAGCCCTCTAATGAGGGCAGATAATTAGACTTCAGCATCAAGAATGGCTTGAAAAAATACGGGTAACTCCGAAAATTTAACTAATTGGGTTTTATCATCGTGCTTATAGTAGTACTGATAATGCGGTGTTTGAAATGCACTATCTAGATATTGCGTCGCATCGGAAAATTGAGCTTTGGCAACTGGTTTATCTTTCTTAAATTTAACGATAATTGGGTTCACAGAGTTTAATTTAACGGGCACACCATTTTCAAATTTGGCTGTTTCAATTAATAAAGAAATTTTAAAATCACCAAATATGACACAAAATTGACCTCCTTTTTCTGTTTTAATTTCTCGATCGTGAAATAGTTCTTTAAATAAGTCTTTTAATGCTTCTCGGTGCTTGTCTAAAGCTAACTGAAAATCATGATCTTTCTGTTCTAATTTCTCTTGCTCTTCTTTGAGCAATTGGGCCTGTTTTTCGATTGTTGTAAAATCCAAATTCATCTTAATTTCTCCTTGTTGTGTTTTTAAAACTATATATGGCAGCCATTTGTTAAGTTTTAAAGAAACATACATTGTTTGTTACAACGCAATAATTAAGATGAATTTGTGTGATCACTATTTAGTACAAGGCTTGGTTATAAGTGCAGGACGGCGTTTAATTTGAATAAAGCCGCTACTACTTAGCACGCCTAGCATAACTAAAGCAGTACCTATAATTTGCCAGATATTAAGTGTTTGACCAGCTAACATTGCAACTAACATACTAAAAACTGGAACAAAGTTAAAAAAGATTGATGCTCTACCTGCGCCTAGTTTTTGAATGCCGTTAAACCAAAATAAATAAGCAATCATAGTAGAGCAAATAATGACGTATCCCATAGCTAAGTGTGCAGTAATAGGCGCCATAACAACTGCTTTAAATGGGTGCTCGAAAATTAGACTTAGTATGATTAGAGTCAAAGCACCGAACAGCATAGAGAACGTTGTAGTTTCTAGAGGCGTAGCATTTTTTACATACCGGCGTGATAACACATTGGCTAAACAAAAACTGATACCACCAAGTAAGATATAAAAGTCACCAATTGCTATTTTTAAATGAAGTAACGTGGAAATATGCCCATGGCTAATAACGAAAAGCACACCACTTAAACCAAATACAACTCCGATAAATTTAGGAAGTGTTAATTTTTCTCCATCAAGTAAAATTGCTAGCAGTAGAGTGATCAATGGTGTGGTTGCCATGATTAAGGCACCATTGACTGCTGATGTTGTTTGCAAGCCATAGAAACAACCTATATTAAAACCAGCAATCCCTATAATTCCAATAATAAGATAGATAAATAAATTCTGCTGAAAAGTAGCCCAACGTAATTTTCCCATGGCCGCAAAAATAATAAATAGAGCAAGGCTTGCAAGCGTAAAACGCTCAGCTGCTGCCGAAAGAGGAGGCATCGATTGGATAATATAAGACATCGCATTAAATGCTGAGCCCCAAAAAAGCATCGTTATTACAACACCTGTGTAGGCATAAACCACCGTTTTATTCATGATAGGGCTCCGAAAAAGAATGTCTCTATTCTGAGTAATCACTTAAAGGTGTACAATTCCATATTAATTCATCTCTAATGTGAAAATTTGCACAATGATAGATTGGGAAAATTTACATTATTTTTCAGTTTTTTCTGAAGAAAAATCACTTTCAGCTGCGGCAAGAAAGTTAAGGGTTGACCATGCCACTGTTGCAAGAAGAATTGCTCAGTTAGAACAGAGCTTAAAATTAAAATTAGTTGATCGTAGACCCCGCACTTACGTTTTAACATCTGAAGGCGAGCAGCTTGCCCAAGTAGTGGCACGTATGATGGAAGAGACATTTTCTATTGAGCGACTTGCTCTGGCTGGACAGCAGGAGGTTACGGGGACTGTTTCTATTAGTATGCCTCCGTTAACTGCTGCTCATCTAATCATGCCTCATCTCGGAAAGTTTTATCGTCATTATCCACAATTAAAACTGCGTGTACTTGGAGATGTTCATTATGTATCTTTGCAGCATAGAGAGGCTGACATTGCCGTAAGATTTGGGCGACCTAAAGATGAATATTTAGTTGCTCGTAAAGTCGGAGAAATCCCTTTTGGAATATATGCTACTCCAAGTTATTTGGCTTCAACGAATCAAGAAAATTATGAGTGGATTAGTGTGGAGGTCGGTGGTGTACATGGACAGAAACAACAAAAATTAAAAGAAAAATTGAATAATAAAGACCCGCTCATGGTTACTAATCATCCTGAGTTGCAATGGAGAGCTGCATGCGGCGGAGTAGGTTTAGCCGTTCTACCTGACTTTTTAGGCCAACAAGGCAATTTGATAAAATTACCAGATAATGACCCGATGAGCGCTGAAATTTGGTTGGTCATCCATGAAGATCTAAGGAGTAGTCCTGTGGTAAGAGTAGTGATGGATTTTCTTTTGAATTGTTTTGAACCATTTAGAGTTTAATTTTAAATTTTGTTTAACTCTGTTTTTCCTTATGTACCTATTAAATTAAATGATCCTAGCCAAAATAATGGACAGTACTTCCCTCTAAAGATAACGTAACGTTAACTTTGGAGATCCAAGAAATGGCCAAACGTTTTAGTGCTGAATTTAAACAGCAAGCAATTGATTATGCACTTTCAAACTCACACGAGCCTATAGCTGCAATCGCCCAGAAATTAGGTGTGGGTTATTCAACTTTAGACAAATGGATTCGTGAAACCAATCCAGTGGGTTCAAGCAAACGTCAACTTTCACCAGAACAACAGCGGATCTTGGAATTAGAGAAAGAAGTCAAACAGCTCAAGGAAGCCAATGACATCTTAAAAAAAGCGCATGTGTACTTTCTAACAGATCATGCCAAGAAAAGTACACGGTAATTCAAGATCTAGATATGAATGAAGTCACG
>NZ_JFWX01000076.1:0-9813 GCF_000588095.1 Acinetobacter sp. 1130196
GCTGAGTTCTCCCCAATCCATTCAAATTTAAGACACAACTTGGGTGCGAGGTCTACCTAATTCCGTAAATCTATTCAGAACTGCCACACGCGCATGAATTTCATTGACCTGACTTTGAAAATGTCTTGCCGTCAGCCTATCACCTAATAATTTGATGCAATGCATCTTGGTTTCCACCAAACTACGACGGTGATAACCCGACCATTTTTTCCATAGGGTTCTGCCTAAATGTTTAACCGTTTGAAGTAACTCATTTCGTTCTATTGAACTTATTTTAGAATCTTTCCAGGGCTTGGCATTCTTTCTGGGTGGAATTACTGCATGTGCTTGACGATCTGAAATCACTTTTCTGCAGCACTTCGTGTCGTACGCGCCATCGGTATAGACAGAATCTATTCGCTCATCTAGTGGAATTTGATCCAGTAAATCACCTAGTACTTGTGAATCACTGACATTATTTGTAGTAAGCTGAACGGCACGTATTTGCAGTGTTTCAGCATCTATACCAATATGCAGTTTACGCCATTGCCGACGGTATTCAGGCTGATGTTTTTTACGCTTCCATTCGCCTTCACCTAAAAACTTTAAACCCGTAGAGTCGACAAGTAGGTGTAACCCATCATGACTTTTCTGATAGCTTATCGCAATATCAATATGCTTTTGTCGTCTACAAAGGGTGGAGTAATCTGGTGCTGTCCAATTCAAGCCACAGAGTTTAATCAGGCTTTGAACAAAGCCAGTAACCATACGTAAAGAAAGACGGAATAGAGATTTGATCATTAAACAGCATTGAATCGCTGTATCGGAATAAGTTTGATTTCGTCCTTGCTTGCCTTGTGGTTGTGCATACCATTGCGTCTTAGGATCAAACCAGATTGAAATATTTCCTCGCTTGATTAAAGCTTGGTTATACGAGGACCAATTGGTTGTACGATAGATTTTAGGTGTAGGCTTCTTCATCTGGAAATTATATTACTGAAGAAGCCTTCAAGAATAGCTTTGTGCAACAAAGCCCATTTTATCTAAAGTTTCTTTTGATGTAATTTTAAAAGGTTTAGCAATTTTAGCTGGCCATTGCCCTTCTACTGGTAAATCCTTCAAAAGATCCAGAATAATTTTGCCATATTCACGAACAACATTCGGACGTATATCTCTTACCTGTGATAACTGGAAATTATTACGTGGATTTTTTTCAACCAAATCAATCATTGTAGAATTTCTAAGGATAAAACTACGTGGTTGATTGGTTGCTTTAACTATATGTTCACGCCATTCACTTAAATTTTGCAATTGCATTAATTGACGGCGTGAATGTCGATAGTTGCCTACATCTGTATAGAGTAATGACGTTGGTGTTTCACTAATAATTTCTTTGGTTAAACTGCGGCAGTCTTCAAGAACACACTCATAAAGACCTTTTTGCTTAAGCTGGTCCTTAATATGGTTAGCCAACTGCATAAGGTATAAAACATCATTTGCTGCGTAGCATAACTGTTGAGGAGACAAAGGTCTTGCTAACCAGTCAGATCGAGTTTGGTCTTTTTCAATGTCAATCTCTAAACAAAGCTTTAAAGCACCTTGATAGCTTACTTGTAAACCATGTCCTAAAAAGGAAAGTCCAACTTGGGTATCAAAAACATTTAATAGGTTTTGTTCATCAGCATAGTGATAGATTAAATCGATATCTTCACCACACGCGTGAAAAATATTTTGTTGAGCAACAAAGATTTTTTTCCAAAACTCACTTAAGTCTAGCGACACGCCATCCAGCAAATATACATTTCCGTTGACATTGACTTGACATACTCCAAGTTTAGGCCAAAGGGTATCAACCTTAATAAATTCTGTATCAAGTCCGTATGTTGAACATTGATCCATTTGTTGAAGGACATCAACCAATTCGGTTTGCTGTTGGATAAACTGAAACATGCTTTCTCAAGTAACTGCAAAGAGTGCTTTAAACTCTGGTATATATAACATAGCAATAGAAAAATGCTACTGAATCCATGATGAATAATCTATTTTTGAACAATTTTCCAAAAAAGAGATAATTTTTTGATCATTATTTTAAATCTTTCAATTTAAGATCCTTATAAAAATTTATTTTTTACAAACAGCTTTTTTAATTTATATATTCATTAAGTCATTTTTAAAAATATATTTTTGTCTTTTAAAAAGATTTTTTTAATAATAAAACTTATATTTTAAAAAAATCTTTGAAATAAGCACCGAAGTACTTATTTCATACGCATACGGTTATGCACCGCTTGACTTAATGTATGACTATCAACATATTCAAGCTCACCCCCTTGAGGTACACCTTGAGCAATACGTGTCATGTGAATAGGTAAATGTTTCGTCGCTTCAACCAAATAGTGCGCTGTCGCCTGACCTTCTACAGTGGCGTTAGTCGCCAAAATGACTTCTTCGATAGTGCCTTGGCTTAAGCGTTGAATTAGGTAAGGAATACCTATTTCCTCTGGCCCAATCCCATCTAATGGAGAAAGATGCCCACCCAATACATGGTATTTACCACGGAAACTACCACTTTGTTCAATTGCCATCACATCTGCCGGAGATTCAACCACACATAGCAGTTGATCATCTCTTTCTGTTGAAGCGCAAATATCACAAATTTCGTGCTCAGTTAAAGAGTGGCAAACACTACATTCATGAATATAACTTGATGCTTCATGTAGAGCATGCGCTAAAGCAAATGCACCTTCACGATTTTTCATCAAAAGATGTAAAGCCATACGTTGAGCCGACTTCGGTCCAACGCTAGGCAAAATACGTAAAGCTTGAACGAGTTGTTCAAATCTATCACTAAACACTGAATTTCCTTAGAACATGCCCGCTAAACCAGGAGGTAAACCCATACCAGAGTTAGCTTTTTGCATTTTTTCTTCAGAAACTACTTCGGCTTGACGCACAGCATCATTCACCGCAGCTGCGATTAAGTCTTCAATCATATCTGGTTCATCTTGAAGTAATTCTGGATTAATTTCGATACGTTTTACGATATAACGACCAGTCATGGTTACTTTAACCAAACCACCACCCGCTTCAGCGTTTACTTCAGTTTGAGCAAGCTCTTCTTTGGCCTTTTTTATATTTGATTCCATATCTTTTTGCATGCGCTGCGCTTGCTGCATGAGCATATTGATATTCATAAACCTAACTCCGTATCTCTATCAAATATAATTGATAGTCACATAACACTTCAGAACTTAAACTCTTTTAGTCACTCAACTCATCACAAAGATCATTGAGGTCATTACGTTTAAATCAAAATTAATCTGTAATTCTGACACAATAAATTAATGTTTTCTATTGCTATCTATGAAACTATTTTCGCTAACTCATGAGTTTAAAGCTTTCTGTGTAAAACTTTTTACGCTTAGAGCCAGTTCTAAAATTTAAGTGAAACTATTGTGAAGCTTGAAGGTTTTTATTGTCCGGTTTGTATTCATTTAAAGGCATTTTTTGAAAAGAGGCATTTGCCTTTTCTATGGAATGATCTGCATCTTCAACTGATTTGTTCGCATCATTAATTAACAATACAGTTTCGCTAATCTGAGTCGGTTCGTCCTTTTGGGCAAATACTCTGTATCCAACCAAACCAATTGCCCCTATAGCGACTAATATAATTATAGGTTTAAGCATGGTTAAAAACTCACTTTGTTATTTTTATTAAATTTAGAACTTTTATACGTTGTGATTTTAGAGTCATTTATAACAAAATGTAGTCTTTTTATTTCATTCGTTGTATGTAAGGGCTTTGTTGCATAAAGCCTTTGAAGGTAAAGTTTTCCTAAGTTGCTAAAATTTAGGTTACAACTTGGGTATGAGGTCTGCCTAATTCTGTAAATTTATTTAATACGGCTACACGTGCATGGATCTCATTCACTTGGCTGTCAAAATTCCTTGAGTAGAGTTTATCGCCTAATAATTTGATGCAATGCATCTTGGTTTCGACCAAACTTCGCCGATGATAACCAGACCACTTTTTCCAAAGGGCTCTTCCTAGACGCTTAACTGTTTTTAGTAATTCATTTCTCTCTTGCGAATGAACTTTTGTATCTTTCCACGGTTTCGCATTTTTTCTTGGCGGAATCACCGCATATGCTTGACGATCTGAGATCACTCGTCTGCAGCATTTAGTGTCATAGGCTCCATCGGTATAGACAGAATCTACTCGCTCATCAAGTGGTATTTGACCAAGTAAATCACCGAGCACCTGTGAATCACTGATATTGTTCGTTGTGAGCTGAACTGCACGTATTTGCAGCGTTTCAGCATCTATACCAATGTGAAGCTTACGCCATTGTCGACGATATTCAGGCTGATGTTTCTTCCGTTTCCATTCACCTTCGCCCAAAAACTTTAAACCAGTTGAATCTACGAGTAGATGTAGACCATTGCTACTTTTTTGGTAGCTAATCGCAATATCAATATGTTTTTGTCTTCTGCAAAGCGTCGTATAGTCTGGCGCTGTCCAATCTAATCCGCAAAGTTTAATCAGGCTTTGTACAAAGCCAGTGACCATGCGTAGAGAAAGACGAAATATGGATTTAATCATTAAGCAGCATTGGATGGCTGTATCGGAATAAGTTTGATTTCGACCATGTTGGCTTTTTGGTTGAGCATACCATTGTGTTTTGGGATCAAACCAAATGGCAATATTCCCACGATTAATGAGAGCTCGGTTGTATGTGGGCCAATTGGTTGTACGGTAGATTTTAGGTGTAGGCTTATTCATCTCAAAATTATATTGTGGAATAAGCCTTTAGAGATAGGTTTGTGCAACAAAGCCGTATGTAAGTAACAACGCTATAAATAAAAAGCCACACTAAAATAAGTGTGGCTTAGTCTTAAATATATAAATTAATTAGATTAAATCTAATCCACGTGAGATATCACCAATAATATCGTTAATATCTTCTAAACCAACCGAAACACGGATTAGACCTTCTTGAATACCTGCTGCTTGTTTTGCTTCAGCAGAAAGTTTGCCGTGCGTTGTGGTCGCAGGATGGGTAATCGTTGATTTCACATCACCTAAATTACCGGTAATAGAAATAAATTTGGTGTTATCAATTACTTTCCAAGCACCTTCACGCTCACCTTTAACTACAAAAGAAACAATTCCTCCAAAACCTTTTTGCTGTTTTGCAGCAAGTTCATGTCCTTCATGAGCTGAAAGGCCTGCGTAGTAAACTTTTTCTATTTTTTCATGAGTAGATAACCATTCTGCAAGAATTTGAGCACTCTCACAGTGTGCTTTCATACGTAAGCGTAAAGTTTCTAGACCTTTTAAGAAAACCCATGCATTAAACGGGCTCATTGATGGCCCAAGTGTACGGACGACACCAAAAACTTCTTCTAACAACTGATGATTCCCGACAACAGCACCGCCTAATGCGCGCCCTTGCCCATCTAAATATTTAGTTGCCGAGTAAATTACAAGGTCTGCCCCAAATTTTAATGGTTGCTGTAAAACCGGCGTACAAAAACTATTATCAACTGCAAGTAAGGCACCATGCGCATGGGCAATATCTGCAAGTGCTTGAATATCCGCAATCTCAGCTAATGGATTCGATGGTGACTCAACAAATAAAAGTTTAGTTTCTGGACGTACTGCATTTTTCCATGCATCCAAATCACATAAATCAACAAATGTAATATCTACACCAAACTTGGCAATATATTTTTCAAACAAGGCAACGACTGAACCAAATACTGCTCTTGAGCAAATAACATGATCACCCGCTTTTAAATATGCCATTGCAACTGACAAAATTGCGCCCATTCCAGAACTTGTTGCAACCGCTCGCTCAGCCCCGTCTAAAGCTGCTAGGCGTTTTTCAAACATTGATACAGTCGGATTGGTAAAACGAGAATAGATATTTCCTTGAACTTGACCAGAAAATTTTGCAGCTGCTTCAGCAGCGTTTTCATATACAAAAGATGAAGTCAAAAAAATTGGTTCGCCATGCTCACCTTCAAAACTACGAGTATGTCCGGTACGAATGGCTAAAGTATCAAGTTGGTATTCTAAATCATCAGACTGGTTCATTAAATGTGCGCCTTTACTGGTCATGTACTAAAAAACTATCATCATTTTGAGTGTCTAAGGTATTTAAGGTCAAGGTAAACCTGAAAATTTTCGCTTAGACTTCAATCAATCTTTAGTATAGTTGGTAAAACAAGATGAAACGCTTAAAGTCCCTTGTCCCAGAACAAAGTCAAATCAAGCACCTCTCTACCCGACTATTTCGTCCTCAAACATTAGTATTGTCACAAAGCACTCCGTTTGAAGTAATTGGTGAATTCAATCAAACCCGTGTTCGTTACTATGCGGCTACCCAGAAGCGTTTTAAAGAACCATTAGTATTTGTTGCTCCGCTAGCAATTAATATGGCGATCTATGATTTATATCCTTATCGTTCGCTTGTAAAATATTTTCAAAATGCAGGTTTTGACGTATATCTAGTCGATTGGGGACGTTTGGGCTTTAAAGATAGACATCTTAACTTTTTATCATTTATAGAAGATTTTATTCCTAAAGCTATAGAACTTGTTCGCACCCATTCAGGCAGTGACCAAATTTCTCTACACGGATGGAGTATGGCAGGTATATTCGTTACTTTATATACAGCACATAATCAACCAAATTATGTCAAAAACCTTATAGTATTAGGTAGCCCAATTGATAGTTATGCTTCTGGTTATATTGGAAAACTCTACCGAACTATAAATAACACTATTGCTCGCAATAAGAAGCTACAGGAACGTATCTACTCAGGTTTACCGAAGCGTTTGATTCATACACCTGGTATTTTAAATTCTCTAGGATTTAAAATTCTTGACCCTAAAGGTTGGCTCGATGGCCATGTTCAATTACTGAAAAACCTTGATGACCTTCAGTTTGTACAAGAACATGCCACTTTAAGTAGTTTCTTAAATAATATGATTGATTATCCAGGAGGGATTAATCAGGACATGTTATTCAATGTTTGGCTACAAAATCCGTTGAAGCAAGGTTCTATTTTATTAAAAGATAAAAAAATTGAGTTAAAAAATATCGAGTGTTCTCTCTTGGTTGGTGCAGGTCGTAGCGATCAATTGGTTACGGCGGATGCAGCTCAACCATTAAGCCATTTAACCAGTAGCCAAGATGTTACATTTACTCTTATTCCAGGTGGTCATTTGGGACTAATTTCCAGTCAAGCAAGTTCTCAAGAGTTTTGGCCAAAGTTAGAAGCATGGCTAAGTGAACGTTCAACAAAAATTTGAGCTTTAAAAAGGAAAAAGCCCTTATATAAAGGGCTTTTTTATACTTAGTTTTAAAATATAAATAAGATTTTGATTAGTTTTGAAGATTTGTAATGTTTTAAACATTGACCCTAAAAGCAGACTAGAAAGATATTTTTTTAAATACGAAGTATCCTACTTTGCTTTCAAAACTCCCGTCTTTTTGAATATAAAAATATTTTTTGACCACATCTGATGCATTCTCTTGTAGATACTTAAGTGTTTTTATTTGGTCTTCAGGAGTTTTCATACGCTGCACCCAGCTATCAAAATCTAGCATGAGTGACTGTTTATCTAAGGTAGTTAACTCAAAACCAGCATCTTCTATAAAGTAAACCCATTCTTTAATACTATAGTTTCTTACATGACTTGGATCTCGAATAACCTCTATAGTCTGTAAAAACGTATCTAAAATGGGAAAACTTGAGCTGATAATATCAACAAAAATAACGGTACCATTAGGTTTTAAAACACGATTTATTTCTTTCATCGCCGTTGGTACATGTTGCCAGTGATGGGCAGAATAGCGGCTAATCACTACATCAAACTGTTCATCAGTAAACGGCATATCTTCGGCTATACCTTGTTGTACAAAAATATTTTTTATTTTTCGATCATTGGCAGCTTTTGAGACAGTATCAAGCATTTCATGAGATAAGTCGTAAGCAAAAACTAAATCGGCATGATTAGCAACGTTATAAGCCACATGGCCACCACCACAACCTAAATCTAAAACGACAGCATTTGAATATTTCTCAATCTCTTTAATAAACTTATCAAACTCAATCCCTTCAGAGTGAGCTGTGCTGTTCAAATAACTTAAAGATTTATTTTGATACTGTTTTAAATTTATCTCATGTTGATTCAACATGGCTCATTCCTCTTCTTTGATGAATTAACCATAAAAGAAAAAGTGGATAAAAAATAATGATTAGTTTTTAAATAATTAATAAAATAAAGTTATAAATTTATCTTTTAAAGAATATGAGGATACAGTAATTAAAGTGAGATTGGTTAATAGTTATCTTGTTTATAATTTTACATCCCAAATATAGAAAACCACCAATTAGTGGTTTTCTATAAATAAAAAGTCAAATTTGTGTTTTTAAAATTTACTTTGCCACAAACTTGATGTTGAACTTTCTTACCTGTTTTCTTACCTCAGGATTAGAAGGCAAAACAAATGGACTTGCACGCCATATTGCCTTTTCAATACTTGATTTGAACTTTGGATCTTCTTTATCTAGAAAAATAATTTGCTCAATCTCACCACTATCACTTAAAAACACTTTAACGCTAGCGCTCATACCTATAGAAGATGGTGGGACATCCCAAATTTTAAATATCTTTTTTTGATATTGTTGCTTATATTTTTCAGCCTCTACAATAGTTTTATCATCACCGCTTTTCACTGGCGATAATGATTTAGAGTTAATAGCACACCCAGTTAATAACAATATTGAAGTTAAAATAATGATATTTTTCATTTATAAAACCAATTTTTTCAATGATTAAAATTTAACATTTTATCTTTTTAAAAACTACCAAGCTGATAGTTTATATTGAATAGTCATTATTAAATACAATCTTAGTAAACTTTATATTTCAGCTAATTTACTCGATTGTTTAGCCTAACTATTCAATTTTATTTTTAAGTAGTGACTTAAAATGATATTTTGTAACGTGAATTGATATTTGAATGCTCAGGCATATCAGCAATATCCTGCTCAGTAAAAATTCCATGCTCAAGTACTTTTGTCCCATTAAATGCAGTATTAACCGGCGTAATGGGAGACTTGGTAATATAATTTTCATCAGCTTTTTCCGTCAGTGACGCACAACCTTCTAGCCCAAATCCAGCAATAAGGACAAATAAAAATTTCTTCATCTGGCTCACCTGTTATAATAAAAATCAAACAATCTAACAAATTATCTATCAATTGTCACATTTTCAAAACGATTAAGTCTCAATCAAAGCTTTAACAAAACTTAATGAAATGTAAACTAATTTGCATAAAATGTTAAATTGTGTAAAATACCTAAATAATTTAACGATATGTTTCAACTCATGATCTTTCTACTTTTTTTATTTTTATTATTTACGTTTGTGCTTCTTTTAAATGTTCATGGCTTTGTTGCACAAAGCTATTCTTGAAGGCTTCTTCAGTAATATAATTTCCAGATGAAGAAGCCTACACCTAAAATCTATCGTACAACCAATTGGTCCTCGTATAACCAAGCTTTAATCAAGCGAGGAAATATTTCAATCTGGTTTGATCCTAAGACGCAATGGTATGCACAACCACAAGGCAAGCAAGGACGAAATCAAACTTATTCCGATACAGCGATTCAATGCTGTTTAATGATCAAATCTCTATTCCGTCTTTCTTTACGTATGGTTACTGGCTTTGTTCAAAGCCTGATTAAACTCTGTGGCTTGAATTGGACAGCACCAGATTACTCCACCCTTTGTAGACGACAAAAGCATATTGATAT